>CAZFTV010000058.1:992-1277 GCA_964521765.1 uncultured Eubacteriales bacterium | reverse complement strand
GGGTCAAGGTCGGGATGCCGGCCAACCACTTTCACATGACGACGGGCTTGCCGCGGCGCCGCTGGCAGCATTTCTCCGATTACACGCTCGTCCTCAACCACGCCTGGGACGGCGTCCCGGAGTTCGAGGAGGGGGAGGACCGGCCGCTGCCCATGCTCTGGCGGCTCAACGGCGGCGAGACCGCGGCCAAGATGCTGCTCGCCGGCCGGCGCTAGGCGCCGGCTGCCGGAAAGCGTCGCGGATTCTCAGGCTTCGACCGGGCGGGAGTCCTCATCCGAGCCCGGG
>CAZFTV010000058.1:667-982 GCA_964521765.1 uncultured Eubacteriales bacterium | reverse complement strand
TCCGGAATCCTCAGAGCCGCCGGATTTTCACGGATTTAATTTCATAGGGCGCCAGGGTTACGGCCAGGTCTTGAGCGCTCATCTCTCTTTTTTCGCCGGGGTCCTCGGCGGCGCCCAGGAATTCGACTTCGAGGCGGCCGGCTTTGAACAGGGGAGAGCTCAAACGGACCGAAGCGGGCCGGCCGTCGAGCTCCCTGAGCCGGAGGACCAGTCCCTCTCCGTTTTCATGGCGCTTTATGGCCTGGACGAGGACCTGGGGCTGGTCCAGGTCAAGAAAACTCAGGCTCGGACCGTGTTTAAGTACGAGATTTCGCG
>CAZFTV010000058.1:348-657 GCA_964521765.1 uncultured Eubacteriales bacterium | reverse complement strand
CTGTCTTTGGGAAGGGATCCCGGATTATCGCTTGCCAGCCCCTGGACGATGAGGGGCGCATGGGCTTCCCAGCCGAATCGCAGGGAGCGCACGGTGTCTTGGCCGCCGGGACGGCTGGTGAGGGCGTAGCGGAAGACCATCCTGCCGCCCTGTCCGGCCTTGAAATTCGTCCACCAGTAATTGTTCAGGGCGTAGGAAAAAAGCCAGGGCTTTGGCGTTTCGAGCCGGGTCAACCAACGGCCCGTGTTGATGTCGCCCAGTTGAACGAGGGGAGCCTCGAGGCTCGTCCCGACGAGGCTCATGCCGTCG
>CAZFTV010000058.1:0-317 GCA_964521765.1 uncultured Eubacteriales bacterium | reverse complement strand
CCCAGTTCTGGACGGCGTACCAGGCGCGCACCGACCCGGGAAGCTGCCCGGACTCGGGCTCCATGACGCCGTCGGCGATCTCGAGGCGGAAGGCGCCGCCCGGAACCTGGAAGGGGAAGGCGAAATAGACGGCCTCGGAGTCCTGCGTTTCCTGCTTGTCCAGCCTGTTGATAATCTCTACCCGTTTCTGCCCGGCGTAGAGGATGATTTCCTGCTCGAGGCGCGGCGCCATGCGGCTCGAGGTTCGGACGATGAGGCTCGAGACGAGCGGTCCTTGAAGGCCCGGGACGATCACGGCGGAGGCGGGAGAGGCGCGG
>CAZFTV010000057.1:7778-10081 GCA_964521765.1 uncultured Eubacteriales bacterium | reverse complement strand
AGAAGCCACATCCCGGGGCCGTAGCCGGCCGGGTTCTCGACTCCGGCCTTGAAGACATCATTGAGACGTCCCAGCCCCCAGGCCGTCGCCCCCCAGCCGATCTGCTGGCAGAACGTCATCAGGGCAAAGGCCGTTCCCAGGCGGCTTTCGTCCACCAGGTAAGCCACGGCCGGCCACATGACCGCCGGGACGAGGGAGAAAGCGACGCCCAGCAGGGCGACGGGCACGGCGACGGGCAGCGAGGTCTGGGTCATGACGAGAAAGCTGACGAGGAGGAGCCCGGCGCCGACGGCCATGAGCTGCACCCGCCGGCCGAGCTTGTCGGCCAGAAGGCCGAAAAGCGGCGTGGCCACCAGGGCCGTCAGGGGCAGAAGACCGTTGAGGAACGCCGCCGTCTCGGGCGACACTCCCCGGGCGTGCTGAAAATAGATGTTGGCGAAGCGCCGGAAGGGGAAGACCACGGAATAGAACGTCACGCACAGCCCGACCACCCACCAGTATTTCGCGCCGAAACGCAGAAGGTCGGAGAAGACGAGCTTGTCGGCGGCCCCGGCGCGGCCGAGGGAGAACCGTCGCTCGGAGCGCCGCTCGAAGAGGGCGTAAGCCACGGCGGCGATAATGCACAGCGACCCGACGCAGGCGGCCAGGAAGAGAACAGGCTGCCGGCCCAGTTGCGCGAATTGTCGGCGGCCACCGAGCCGAGCCGGGCGATGGTCAGGTTCAAGCCCATGGCGAAAGACAGCTCCTTGCCCTTGAACCATTTGGCCAGGGCGCAGGTGATGGCCACGATGAGCGGCTCGGCCCCCAGGCCCAACAAAAAGCGGCCGCCCATCATGCCCCTGTACCCGCCCGGCGCCAGGGCGATGAGCACGCCTCCCAACGAGGCGATGACGCCGAAGATCACCATGGCCTTCCGCGTGCCGGCGCGGTCGATGATGACGCCGCTGATGAGCAGGATGATCAGGGCGGCGATGTTGTAGGCGGAGTCGAGCAGCCCGATCTGCGACTGGCTGAAGCCCACCTGGCTCTCCAGCAGAGGGCCGACGGGATTGAGGGCATCGAAGATGTAGTAGTTGCCGAACATGGCCCAGCTGATGATCGCCAAGACCAGCCAGCGGTGAAGTCTCGGAGGAGGCGGCAGGGCTTTTTTATTGATGTCCAAACTCATAATCATCGTTCTCCCACTCGAAAGATCCGGGAATCGCACCGGCGGCCTGATAAGGGCCGGAGGCAAGCTGAAAGGGACGGGCGGTTCGCTCCGCCTCGGCTGGCCATCCTGTGAAAAATATGATATTCATAACAACCCTGTCAAGAATGGGTTTATTTTAAGGAACAGACGGGCGACGCCGGCCCGGAGGCTCAAGGATTGTCGAAGAGGAATTCGCCGCGGACGGCGGCGGGCAAGGAGGATGTCATGCTTAAGAGGAACCGTCGAGGACGCATCAAGCCGGGCCTCATTCTCCTCACCGCCCTGTTGGTCATCGTGGCCGCGGTCCGCCTGTATTTCTATTTTAAGCATGATAGGGACAAGCTCGGCGTCGTGGCCGTGGAATACACGGAAAAAATGATCGGGCTCAGGCTTGAGCACAAGGAACGAGCCCAAATGCTCAAGGAACTGGACAGGAACAAGAGACGATACGAACAGATCCGGAAGATCCCCCTGTCGAATTCCATCCCGCCCGCCCTGCTGTTCAACCCCTTCCCGGCCGGCACACCCGCGCCGGCGGCCCGAAAGCGGATTCCTCCCCTGCCCCGGACGACCGCCTCTCTTCCCGAAGACCTGTCGGAACTGGCTTTCTATCCCGTCACCCGCCTAGCTCCGCTTATCCGCGCCCGGAAGATCTCCTCCACCGAGCTCACCCGGCTTTACCTGGAGAGATTGAAAACCTACGGCCCTCGTCTGGAGTGCGTCATCACCCTGACCGAGGAGTTGGCCCTGGAGCAGGCTCGCCGGGCGGACGCGGAAATCGCCTCGGGCCGCTACCGGGGCCCGCTGCACGGCATCCCCTGGGGAGCGAAGGACCTTCTGGCCACCAGGGGGATACGCACGACCTGGGGTGCCGCTCCATACAAAGACCGTGTCTTCGACGAGGACGCCACGGTGGTCAAGAAGCTCGAGCAAGCCGGTGCGGTCCTGGTAGCCAAGCTGACCCTGGGCGAGTTGGCCTGGGGAGACGTCTGGTTCAACGGCCGCACCCGAAATCCCTGGAACCTGGAAGAGGGGTCGAGCGGCTCTTCGGCCGGCCCGGCCGCGGCCGTGGCCGCCGGCCTGGTGGGCTTCGCCCTGGGAAGCGAAACCTGGG
>CAZFTV010000057.1:5310-7659 GCA_964521765.1 uncultured Eubacteriales bacterium | reverse complement strand
GCCGCTCGGCCGAGGACTGCGCGCTTGTCTTCGACGCGATCCGCGGCCCGGACGGAAAAGACTTGACCGTGACGGAACGGCCCTTTGACTGGGACCCCGCCCGAAAATTGGGGTCCCTCAGGGTGGGATACTATCAGGAGGCCTTCGACAAACTCAAAGAATCCAAGGGCGACCGGAACGCCCTCGATGTCCTGGACGTTCTTCGCGGACTCGGCCTGGACCTCCTTCCCGTCGACATGCCCCGGCTGCCCATCGAGCCCCTGGCCATCATCCTCAACGCCGAGGCGGCGGCCGCCTTCGACGAGCTGACCCGGGGAAACGGAGACGACCTGCTCGTCCGCCAAGTCGAGGACGCCTGGCCCAACGTCTTCCGCCAATCCCGCTTCATCCCCGCCGTGGAATACATCCAGGCCAACCGTATCCGCACGCTCCTCATGACGGACCTGGCCCAGAAGCTTCAGGACGTCGATGTCTTTGTCTCGCCTTCTTTCGGAGGCAACGTCCTCCTCCTGACCAACCTCACCGGCCATCCGGCGGTCGTGGTGCCCAACGGATTCAACGACCGGGGAAGTCCGACCAGCATCAGCTTCATCGGGAACCTCTGCAGAGAAGCCGAGATGCTGCGCTTGGCCAAGGCATACCAGGACGCCACGGACTTCCACCTCCGGCATCCGCTTCTCAAGGAGAGCACCCCTCGGGACGGGGAAGCCGCCGAAGGGAAATGATTACTGTTTCGAGGCCTTGACCTGGCCGGCGACGCCCAGGTCGGGAACGCTGAGCGTGCCCTCCATCGTGGACTCGTCCACGACTTTAAGCTCGACAAGCACGGCCCGCTCCATTCCGTCGGGCGGCGTGGGCGCGATGAACTGGAAGGACAGGGTCGTGCCGTCGAAAACCGTCTCGGTGATCGGTAAGTCGGTGAATGAGCCGTACGTCTCGCTGACGGAGCCCTCCAGGCCTTCTCCCGACGCCCCGAGGGTCAGGGACAGGAAAAAGGCCTCGGTATCGACGGCGATCTCCACGGACCAGGTGCCGGCAATCTTCTCGGGAGACGCCTGCTGCGCCTGGAGCGGAAGACCGACAGCCAGAAGCCCTGCCGCTATCATCAATCGCAGAAATACGAGGTTTATGTTGCGCATTTCATGTTCCTTCATCGGAAAATTCACGCAAAATATAGTCCCTGTGTTTAAAAAACGCAAGGGATTTTCATGCACGTTCTCTTTGGCCTCATAGTGAGCCGCTTGCGGCAGCGGCGCCATTGGAATAAGATGAAACCGGCCGGATTGGTGCTCGAAGACAATGCCCCCTTTGATCGAAACGCGCAGCTGGCAGCTTAATGAAAAAGAAGTCGCCGCCGGCCTGGAAGAAGCCCGGCGGCGTCAGGTCGTCCAACGCCTCTGGAACAAGGATTTCACTCTTTGGAAGTCCGAGGACCGTGAGATATCCAACCGCCTCGGCTGGCTCCAGGCGCCGGAAACGGCCGTCCGAAGCCTGACAAGTTGGCGGAAACTCGCGGCCGAAGTCAACGACCGGGGAATCAAACGAGTGCTCCTCCTGGGAATGGGCGGCTCCAGCTTGGCGCCCGAAGTGTTCAGCGCCGTCTTCGGCCCCAAACCCGGCAGGCCCGAGCTCGCCGTGCTGGACAGCACCGTTCCCGAGACCGTCGGGCATTTCCAGAAATCCCTCATTCCGGAGAACACCCTGTTCCTGGTGTCTTCAAAATCGGGGACGACCCTGGAAACTATGTCGCTCTGCCGGTTTTTTTTCAACTGGATGGAGGGTCGGCTCGGCACGGGGAGGGCCGGCGGGCATTTCCTGGCTATCACCGACCCGGAAACGCCCCTGGAAGAGACCGCGCGCCGGAGAGGATTTCGAGCTGTGCTTTCGGGAGAGCCCGATATCGGCGGCCGGTTTTCCGTCTACTCCGCTTTCGGGCTTTTCCCCGCCGCCCTGCTGGGCCTCGACATCGAGGAGTTGCTCCGCCGCGCGCGGGACATGGCCCGTCTGTGCCGGGAGGAAGGAGGCGGCGCCGCGAACCCCGGCCTCTACCTCGGAACGACGCTCGGGCGGCTGGCCTCCAGCGGCGTCGACAAACTCATGCTCCTTCTGTCGCCCGGCGTGGAAAGCTTCGGCGGCTGGCTTGAGCAGCTTATCGCCGAGAGCACGGGCAAGGAAGGCCGCGGCATTCTGCCCGTGCGGGATGAGCAGCCTTCAGACGACAACCTGGGACGGGAAGACGGCCTGTGGCTGGTTTTCAGGCTGAAGGGCGACCTCGCTCTGGAGGAGCATCTTGCCCGCATAGATAGGGCCGGCCGGCCGTGTCTCGTCCTCAACCTCGAGAGCCCCTCG
>CAZFTV010000057.1:2568-5282 GCA_964521765.1 uncultured Eubacteriales bacterium | reverse complement strand
CTTCCTCTGGGAAACGGCAGCGGCCGTCGCCGGCTGGAGCCTTGGAATCAATCCCTTCGACCAGCCTGACGTCGCCGCGGCCAAGAAGAACTCGGACGAAATGCTCGAGCATTTCCGATCCCTCGGCCGCTTTCCCGAGGGGAAAAACGGATTCCTCGATGAAGTCCGGGCCGCTCCCGCTGTCCGGGCTCTCATCGACCGAGGGCGTCCCGGGGATTATATCAGCCTCCAGGCATTCCTGGCGCCGGGGCCGGAGACGGGCCGCTGTCTCCGGGAAATCACGGATGTCCTCAGGAGCCGGACGCGCCTGGCCGCGACCTGGGGATATGGGCCGCGATTCCTCCATTCCACGGGCCAGCTCCACAAAGGGGACGCCGGACGCGGACTGTTTATCCAGGTCACGGCCGAAGACGCCGAGGACCTCCCCCTTCCGGAGGACGCGGCCGAAAGCCTCCGGGGCGGCCTCTCCTTCGGCGCGATAAAGGAAGCTCAGGCCCGGGGCGATTTCCAGGCGCTGAGAAAGACGGGCCGGCGCGCGATCCGCATCCGCTTGTCCGGGGGGGTTGTGCAGGGCCTGGAAAAAATCCTGGCCGGCCTCCGGGGTTGAAAAAAAAGGGCGCCGATCTCTCGGCGCCCCGGTGAGTTCGCCCGGCGAATGTCCGTAGTCAATACAATCCGGTGAAGACCACGTCCGCGTGAAAAAGATCCTTGGTCCGGGCGCGCGTCTTCGCCTCGACCGTATTTTTGATATTCAGGTAGAACCAGAAGGAATCGAACAGTCTCAGTTTTTTCTTGCTGTAGGCCGCATAATCGCTGATCGTGTCCACAAGGATTTTGCCGACTGGCTTTCCCTTGTCGTCGGAAATCGAGATGGCGAACATCTCTTTCTGGCCGCCGGCTTCAACCGCGGTTTGCGTCTCCAGCTTGCCGAACACCCGTCCCCGTTCCTTGCCCTCCCAGGCTTCTGAGGCCGCGGCCGTCGTCAGCTTGAGGACCGGATAGCTCTCCCGGTCGTGCTGGTTGAAGAACGGAGGCGCCTGCTCTTCACCGGACTTCACAAAAAAGCTCCGGTAGCTACCTTCCCCTTCGCGGATATCGATGCGATTGGCCATGAGGATGGAAGGATTCTCCCTCTTGAACTCGCCTTCCAGCCGGACCGCCTGGCCTTCCAGGCCGGAGCCGTCGACTCCGGAAGGAAGAACGACGTCAAAACCGACAATTTCGGGAACGTAGAGAAACGGGCCGTGGACGAACTTGACCGTTCCCTCCAAGGTGTTCAGCCCTTCCTCGATCATGGTGATTTTGTCCGTTTCCGCCGTTTCGGCCTGCTCCTCGGCAACAGGCTTCTGACAGGCCGAGTTGACCGCGGCTATGACGAACAGGGATAAGACGATGATTCCCGCGGAGAGAAACGATCTTTTCAGACTGTTCAACTTCCCTCTCATGACCGACACCTCCCTATGAAATCAGGACGACCCCGCGAGTCCGCCGTTGGCTGCGAGACTGCTCGTCCGCATGTCATGGAATTCTGAGGAATCTTTATACCACCAGCCCGCGCAAAAGTAAAGTCAACATGAAATACCGAGGCGGTGGAACTTCCGGATAAGGACTCAGCCGGGCCCGCTCCGGAGGGCGAGCGGGCCCGGATATCCGTGATGGAAGTGAAGATTGCGTCCTAATGCCGGCGGCTGCTGCGCCCGCTCTTCGAAGAGGAAGAGGAACGACTCCCCGACGATGACCGGCTCCGGGAGGCGGGGGCGGAGGATCTGGAGCGCGAGCTGACCGAGGGCGAAGACCTGCCGGAAGAGCGGGGAGAGCTGAAGCTGCGGGAGGTCGAACGGCTTCCGCCGGAAGATAACAGGCTGCTCCGCGGCTGAGTGCTCCGGCCGGAAGAAGAATAGGTCCTGGCCGAGGAGGAACGGGCCCGCGGAGCGTTCAGGCTGTAAGAAGGCCTTGTATAGGATGGGCTCGAAGAAGAACGGCGGGAGGAGACCGTCGAGGGGGCGCTCGTCCTGGCCCGGGGCTCTGCGGCCGGGGTCGAACGGGAGGAACGGGACCAGGAGGACTGGCTCCGGGAGGGACTTCTCCGCTCCATGAAACCTGAAGAAGGTGAAGTTGCCCTCGCGGACGACCTGGACGTATATGAGGGAGCGCTCCGGCCGCGGGAGATCGTCGGATCCTGAGAATTGCCGGAGGAAGAAGTCCGGCCGGGATTCAGCGCCCGGGATGATAGCCGCGATTGGTATTCGCTCCGGGAGGACCGCTCCAGGGAGCGCGTTTCACGCGGAGAAGGCGCGGCGTTTCGTCCGCTGTCGGGCGTGAAAGAACGGACCCGGCGCGTATCGGAAGCCGACCTGTTCGAATCCGAAGTGGTTGTCCGAGATGGCAAAGAGCGGCCGACATCGCCGCTCGTGCCGCCCCTGAGGCCGTATTCTCTGACCCTGCCCGCTGTCCGCTCGGAGGCGGTTCCTCGGCTGGAACGGACTTCACCCGTCCCGGGCCCAGCCGTCTGCCGGCTGCTGGCGGCGCGGGGGAGGGATCCCGGCGCGCTCTCAGGGGACCGGATTGCGCGCTGCCTGTCCTCGGGGAGCCGCATCCTCTCCCGGCCGGCATCCTGATTGAAGGTCCTCTCGACGCTTCGGCCCCGGGAGAGGAGAAACGTCCTTGATGCCTCGGAGGCCAATCTCCCCGACCGTGTAACGTCGGGAGCGATG
>CAZFTV010000057.1:689-2548 GCA_964521765.1 uncultured Eubacteriales bacterium | reverse complement strand
CGGCTGGCGCGCGGAGAGCGTCACCCGGCCGATGCGACTCAAAGAATCGCCCCTCAAGGCTACGGCCGCCGCGCGAGGAGCCTGAAGTTCACGACGATGGACGACAGTCATGGCCCGGTTGTGGACGGAATAGTCGTTGAAGCTGTAGCGGCCATAGAAATGGTTGTCGATGATGACCGTCGGACGGTTCCACCAGTTCAAGGCGCACCACCCGACATATTGATGATCCCAATACCAGTGGACCCAGGCCGGGCCCCAGTGTGGGGTGGGGATCCAGTACCATCCCAGCAGCAGGCTCCAGTGCCAGCGCCCGTAGTGCGAGACACACCAGCCCCAGGGCTCGTCGGCGACCCATGTCCAGCCGATGACCGGATACCACACCCAGCGGCCGTAGTAATAAGGGCGCCAATCGTTGTAGTAGCGAATGCGCGGCACCCAGACATACCCGTAATCGGCCTCATATCGCCAATCGCCGTATTCGTCCAGTTCCGATTCGTATTCATAGAGCTCTTCCGGCAAATAGGACGAGCCGGACTTGTTCCGGGCCATCAAGCCGTCCCTCGACTGGTTCCAGCGGCTGAAATCATCCGGGGAAGCAGAGGAGCTCTCCAGGCTTGAAAGGAACTGTCCGTTGGAAGCCGCCAGGCTCTGGCCGGAGCGGAGAGTGAAGGACTTCTCTTCTCCCGCGGCTTCCGCCTCGCCCTCGATCGCTGAAAACCGGGTTTGCTGGTTTTCCAGGACATCGACGCGGAACAGCCCTTCGGTCAGAACATAGAGCGAAGCGTCCGGCGTATGGACTTCGAACTCTTTATCCAGAGACAGGCGGCTGATGCGCAGATACAGGCTGCCGGAGAAGAAATGCAGCTTGAACGGCTCCCCCTCTCCGCGGGGAAGGTTGATGAACTCCACCTGGGAGAGACCGTCGAGACGCAGGCTGTTCATCCGGCCGAAACTCACCTCCGCCCGCCCGTTTTGAGTCCCGAGTTTGTCTCCCTCGACCAGGGCCAGATTGACCGTTCCGGCCTCATAGCCCATGTCCCCGGGGCGTTGGACATGAACCTCGCCCGAGACATAGCTCAGGCGGGCGTAGCTCCGGCTGTCATAACCCTCGGTCTCGGCCGAGGCGGACAGAGAGCCGATGAGAATCAACGCTGTGGACAGCGCAAGTAGTTTTCTCATGTGCATCCTCCTTCGCCTGGCTAATGTGCAAGTCATATGCCAAGTCGATTTATTGCGAAAACGGGGAGATTGGAGATATCAGTCCTGTCCTCGATTCGGGACACATGATTGAGTTTCAGGTCAAAAAAAAAGCCGCGGGAAGCTTGAAGGCCTCCCGCGGCAGTCGGTCGGGATATCCCGAAGGAACTACAGGTCCCAGCCCGGCCCAAAATCCCTATGCCTGGGATAACGAGCCCCGCGGAACCCGAAATTCTCCGGCCCCATCATCCCGCGGGCTCCGGGATGACGCCGCATGAAACGCCCGCCGCGGTGCCAGTTCCCCATGCGTTCTCGCGCGTTCTTGAACTTGTCCAGCTGCTCGGGGGTGAGGATTTTCTCCATCTCCTTGCGGAATTTGAGATGGGACTTCATCTGCTCGGCTTTCGCGCGGTGCATCTCGTCAACCAAGCCCTCGATCTTTTTCTGGTCGGCCTTGGGGTCTTGCATGGCCTTGCGCAGGTCCTGGCGCATCTTGTCCAGCTTTTCAAAGAACCCCTTGTCCATTTCCTGCCGGGCCGCCCTCATGTCCTTGAGCTTGGCCTCCTGCTCCGGCGTAAGCTCCAACCATTTCTGGAATCCGGCGCGGGGGCCGGGCATCGGCCTCGGGGCGGGGCCGGGCTCGTCCTGGGCCGCCAGGGGGG
>CAZFTV010000057.1:0-679 GCA_964521765.1 uncultured Eubacteriales bacterium | reverse complement strand
GCTCGGGGTTGCGCTGCCGGGCCAGCTCGAGCAGCCCGAGGCCTTGAATGCGCGGGGCCGCCAGGGGGGAGATCAGCAAGACGAAGAATCCCAGGATCACGCTCGAGATGATTAAACTCTTTTTCATCGACAACCTCCTAGTCGTCATATTCACAGTCATAGACAACAGAGCTGGAAAATCCTTGGCGAATGAACTAAACGCCCGAGCCGGTCACCCGGCCTTCCAGACTTCGAGGCCGGAAGGAGAGAGATAAAACGGGAGGCTCCGGATCCCCCCGCCCAGCCCCTCGATATCCCGGAGGAGAGACCTCCGGAGGCCGTCGTCCGGCGAAGCGAGGAGGGTGAGCGAGCCCCCCCGCCCCCCCGCCCCGCCTCCCCGTCCTCGACGATCGAGGACCAGGCGAGGTACTCCCGGGCGGCCTGCGCGAGCTCCGAAAGTCGCAGCGAGTCGGCAACCAGGAACACGAGCATGTTCTGGTTGGCCCGGGCCCCGGCGCCGCGCGAGGCGAGGATCTCCGAGGCGGCCAAAACCGCCTGCGACACGGAAGCCTTCGGATCGTGCGGGGACGCGGGCGCGAGCGCGACCCACGGTGACGTCGTGAAGTAGTCCTGGCCCTCGAAGAGCATGTGCCCCCATGTGGGGTTGGGCGGCGAGATTCCCCCGCCGAGGTACGAGAGC
>CAZFTV010000056.1:9787-10133 GCA_964521765.1 uncultured Eubacteriales bacterium | reverse complement strand
TGGGCGGGTACGGAACGATTCTGATCTATGATGCCCAAAAACGGGAAATCCGGTTTCTCAATTCAAGCGGCCGCATTCCGGCCGCCGTCGATTCCGACGCCTTTCGGCCGCCTACGGAGGGTTATCTTGAAAACAGGCGGGGGGCCAAGGCCGTCTCCACTCCGGGAAATGTCCATGCCTGGGAGGCTCTGTCAGCCGCCTACGGCGCCTTGAGCTGGGCCGAGCTCTTCGAGCCGGCCGTCGAGCTGGCGGAGAAAGGTTTTGTCCTTGAGGAAAATATAGCGGACTCGATCGCCTTCGCTTTCGACGCCTTTCCGGCCGCGGCCAGGCTTATCTACGGCCGGGG
>CAZFTV010000056.1:0-9777 GCA_964521765.1 uncultured Eubacteriales bacterium | reverse complement strand
CGGCCGCTCCGAGGCGGGGAGCGTTTGGTCCAGAAAGACCTGGCTGTTTCCCTGCGCCTCGTCGCCGCCGAGGGAGCGGAGGCTTTTTACAGGGGACGCATCGGCCGGGCCATCGACGACGAAATGCGTCGGACGGGAGGGTTCCTGGCCCTAGGCGACCTCTCGAGGGACAAGGCCGAGTGGTATGCTCCTGTCCGCATCCACTACCGCGGTTTCGAGGTCTATACGGCCTCACCGCCGGCCACCGCCTTCCCCTCGCTCATCCGCCTTGGCCTGATGAGCCGCGTCGACGCGAAGGCCATGGGGCACAACAGCCTAAAGACGCTCCATTTTTACGCCGAGGTTACGAAACACGCCTTCTTCTGCCGGCTGCGCTACGCCGGAGACCCCGAGGTCAGCCCCCCGCCGCTCGAGCGGCTTCTCTCGCCGGACTACTGGGAGGAAACGGCCGCCCGGATCGACAGGTCCCGGGCGAGCGTTTTTGAATATCCGCGCCCCGGCGGCGACGGGGACGCCCCGGCCCACCACACCACGCACTTCGTTGTGGCCGACTCTCAGGGAAACATCGTCAGCGCCACCCAGACGCTGGGAAACCTGTTCGGCAGCCGGATCATGCCCGAGGGCACGGGCGTCTGGCTAAACAACTCCCTGGCTTACTGCACCTTCGAGCCCGCGGGCAATCCCATGGACGCGCACTCCGGGCGGCACAAGCTTTCGGGCGATTGTCCGACGATCATCCTCCGGGAGGGGAAGCCGTGGGCGGCGCTCGGCACTCCGGGCGGACACACCATCGGCCAGACCGTGCCTCAGATGGTCATGAACCTCGTGGACTTCGGCATGGACATCCGGGCGGCCCTGGGAGCGCCGCGCGTGAGCTTCATCGAGCCCGATGTGTTGGCCGTCGAGAAGGGAGTGGGACCCGGGGTCCGCAAGGGGCTCAAGCGGCTCGGACACAAGGTGCGAGTGGTCAGGTCCCTGGGGAACGCCCACGGGCTTACGGTCGAATACGATGCCGGTGGCTGGACGGCGCGCTTTCGCGGCGCGTCCGACCCCCGCGGGAACGGCCTGGCCAAGGGGTATTGAGAAGGAAGCCGAACTCGGTGCGCTCCTTCAGCGCAGCAATCCCGTCACATAAAAAATTCCTATCAGCACGGGCTGATGGACGATGTAGATCCAGAGCGAGTGGCGTCCAGCGATGTTGATGAAGGAAACCGGCAGCCGCTTGGGGATCAAGCTCCGGCGGGGGGCGTAGACCGACTTCCCCAGGGCGGTTCCGGCCAGATAAACTCCCAGCCAGGGGAAGAGCGGGAAGTAATCGAAGGAGGCGTAGGAGGGGCTGTGAATGCCGAAGGGGAGGAGCCAGTCGAACCGGACGGACGCGTTTCTTAAAAGGATAAGGAGCGCCGCGCTGAAGACGAGCACGGCGGCTCCCGCGGCGGCGCAGGTCAGGGGCCTGGATTTTTCAAGCGTCAGGCTGAAAAGAAGGACGCAAATCCCCAGGCAGTGAAGGATTCCGAAATGGACGGCCGAGGCAGGGTCGAAGACGAGGGTGGCGGCCGTGACGACGGCCGCGAGGCCGAGCAGTTTCCACGCCCTCCGGAGGTTGCTCCGGGTCAGGGAGCTGCTGAGGCCGCATATGACGATGAATAGGCCGGCGAAGAAATCCCGGGCCGCGAGAAGAAGGGGGCTGTCCAGGGAGGGGATCTCCAGGCCGAGGAGCGTCCGGACGCCGGCCAGCTCCCTGAGGTCGAAGGCCGCATGGTAGAGGACCATGAGGATGATGGCCAGGCCCCGGAGAAAATCGATTTCCCAGATGCGGCTCCCGGCGCCGTGGCGCGGCGCCTCCGGCAACACGGACGCGGGCTTGAAATCAGGCTCAGGCATTCCGTGATCTCCCTGAAGAGTTGCCCTCGAGAAATCCTGTGCTGTCATGCCTGCATATTTTAGCTGAAACATCCCTCTTTTTGCTCGCGAATTATTTCCGTCTTCTCCCCGGTCCCGTCCCGAACAAGCGGGCGGCGCTTAAGGCGTTTTAGGCGTGACAATACTGATTCATTTCTCATGCCCGCGTTGTATAATAGGCGAGGGACATCAAGATGAAAACAACGACAAGAGCATTGGCCGGCTTGATTGCCGCGGCGCTGGCGGCCGTGGTCCTGGCCGCCCAGGAAACGCGCCCGGTCCGGGAAGATGTCGGATTTTGCTGGAGCCCGGCCGTCATGAAGACGCTGGTGGATTATCTCGAGGCGCAGGAAAAAGAAAGCTTCCGAGCCGAGGGGCTGGTGGCCGCGATCGCCCCGCACGACGACTATCTTTACGCCGGACGCATCTATTATCCGCTGTTCAAGATTTTGCGGGCCCGGGAAGTCGTTATTTTCGGAGTCACCCACGGCACGGTGCGGAAGGAGATCGACGACCCGCACGAGATCCTTATCCTGGACGAATTCAAGGCCTGGCCGGGGTTGGGCGGACCGGCGGCGATTTCAGGGCTTCGCGAGCATCTTAAGGAGCATTTGGACAAGTCGCTCTTCATCGTCAACAACACGGCTCAGGCCCTGGAGCATTCGATCGAAGCCCAGGTGCCCTGGCTCCAATATTTCAACCCCGAGGTCAAGATCACGCCGATTATGGTCACCGGGATGCCCTTCGAAAAAATGGATGAGGTTTCGACCCGGCTGGCCGAGACGGTCGCCGCCTACATGAAGGACCGAGGACTTGCCCCCGGCCGGGATATTTTTTTCCTGATTTCGTCCGACGGCAATCACTACGGCCGGGATTTCAACAACGTGCCTTTCGGCGAGGGCGAAACGGCCTGGAGGGCGGCCAGGGAGCTTGACCGGCGCCTGATCCGGGATTATCTGACGGGCCTCATGGACAAAGGCAAGGTCGAGGGGCTGACCAGAGAGCTCTGGGGAAAGACCTATCTCGATTACCGCAATACCTACTGGTGTGGAAAATACTCGGTGCCGTTCGGTCTGCTCGCCGCGCAGAAAATCATGGCCTTGACGGCCGGCAAGAAAATGAGCGGGATGCTCTTTCGCTACTCCGATACATACAGCGAGGGCGTCTTGCCCCTGGTCAAGACCGGCCTGGGCACGACGGCGCCTTTCTCCCTGCGCCACTGGGTCAGCTTCTGCTCGGTCGGATATTATCTGGATTAGCCGCGCTGCCCCTCCTGGCGAATTAGGAAGGGCCCAAATAAGGGCAGGCGCGCCCATGCCGAATACGCCTCCCTAATATTTTCGTGATCTTTGATCTTCCCCGGAAAATCTGCTGGCCTGGAATAGAGCGGAATGCTTTAGAACCAGGAGGGCCGGAAGGGACGAAGGGAAAACGCGACGGCGATCGCGGCGCGGAGCCCCTGATCAGGGCAACATTCTGATCAGCCGGACCGCGCGGGTCTCGGCTTGCAGAGGAAAAGCAGCACGGCATAAGCAAGCAGGAAGGCAGCATTGAACATGAGATATCCGCCTGATTTGATGACGGCCAACTGGTAAACAACAAAAAAAACGGCCACCAAGACTCCGGTGATGATCGCCAGGTTTCTTTCGACGTCTTTCAGCGCGAAGAGGAAGAGGATAGCCCAGCTCAGCTGGAAGATCCCATACAAACGAATGATGAAGTCATGATAATTCGAGAGACCGACGGCGGGGAGCACATGTTCCGGCGCTATGGTCGAGCCCAGAAAGCAGAGCAGGAACAAGGCTGCGCCGATCCATAGAAGAACCTTGATGCAAACCGGGTTTTTATGCATTTGATCCGTCCTCCCTCGCCCCTTTCAAGAAAGGGGGAAGTGATCTTATCACCCCTGCCCCCCTTCCAAGAAGGGGGGATTTGTCGGCGGCGAATGCCCAAGTCGCTTTGGGATTTTCTTAGAGATATTATCCCCCCTAGTCCCCCCTTGGCGAAACAAGGGGGGAACAAGGTAGGCGACTTCGGAGAGGCATGGTGGGCGATACAGGATTTGAACCTGTGACTTCTACCGTGTGAAGGTAGCACTCTACCGCTGAGTTAATCGCCCACCCGGCATCTTATTTTTAGCTTATTGCGCCGGGGTTGTCAATTTCCACTAAAAACGCCTTGCTTGAAGGGAACGGTGAGGCGGGCATCGGATTCGATTGAAGCGGATGTTCCCGGGATGAGCGGCCATTCTTTGGGAGCAGCGGGGCGTTGCCGCTTTCCAAAACGGCCTCATGAGGCCGCACTCCAAAAAAAAGGAAAAGCCGGAAAATCTTGCCCAGGCCGGAACGCCCCGCGCGCTAAGACCGCCTTATATCTTATTGACATTATGCGGACTTTGGGCATATAAAATACCCGGTGGCCATCAAACGCTGTCCCTACTGCCGGTCGATCATCGACGAAGTCGACCGCTACTGCAACAGCTGCGGGACGCAGCTTCTCTTCCCCGAGGACGAAAACATCGAGGAGGACATTCCCGGAGAGCGGATTCTGGATGTCGAGGACAGGCTTCCGGAAGAGGCCGAGGCGATGAATTCCGCGAGGGAAGAACCCGAGCCCGAAGAGCTCCGGGCCGAGGACGAGCTCTCCGCCCCGCCCGCCAAAACCCGCAAGAAGGACGCGATTCCGGAGATCGAATTCCCCTCCAGGGAAATAGATGCGGGGCCCGACGTCTCCCTTGACGTCCCGACCAAGTTCGCCACCAAGGACCTGCCCGAAATGGATTTCAGCTTCCCGCCGACGCCGAAACCCCTGAAAACAGAGCAGGAGCCGGTCGGGCGCCTGACCGGAAAGCCGCATCCCTCCGAGGATTTCGAGTCCGGATTTCCCGCCTCGACGGAGGAGCGCGACGATATCGCCCGTTTGATTTCGGCGCTCGAGAAACAGGCTCCGCCGAAAGCGCCGCCCCCTCCGCCTCCGTCCGAAGCGGAGGATGTCGCTTTTTCGGAGAGAGACCTGCCGCCGCTGAGGTTCGAGGAGGAAACGCCCCGGACGCCGGACGAACTTCCACCCTGGGCCGAGCGCGTGAAGGACGGGGTTACGCCGGGATTTCGGTCTCTCGCCCGGGAGGCCGCGTCCGGGGAGCCGGGCGACCTGTCGTTCGAGGCCGGGCCCGGAATCGAACCGGTTTCCGAGACCGCGGAAGCGGACCCGGGCTTGGAGGAGGATTTCCGCCGTCCGGAGGAGCCCGAACTCCGTCCGCGACGCCGCCGCCGCAAGCGCGGGCCGATGTCCCGGCTCAAAGCCCGGCTTTACGACGTCCTCCTGATCGCTGTCCTCTGGCTGGCGGCCCTCTGGGCTTCCTCCCGCGTGCTGAGCGTCCCGCTCTTTTCCTTCTTCCAGAATTCCGCCCTGCAGGTGGGGATTTTTTATCTCATCCTTCTGGCCGGTTATTTCGCCCTCTTCTTTTCTTTTCTGGGCGAGACTCCGGGGGACCGCCTGAGCTCTCCCTCCTCGTAAGCGCGGGGCTTACGGTCCCGGCTCGTAATCCTGCCCCAGAAATCTTTCCCTGGCCCGAGGGTCGGCCGTGATCGCGGCCGGCGGCCCTTCGACCAGGATCTCACCCTCGTCGATGATGTAGGCGCGGTCGGCGACATGAAACGTGTCGCGGACGTTATGGTCGGAGACGAGGATGCCGATGCCCCGCCCTTTGAGAAGGTCGAGGATGGCTTGCAGGTCGATAATCGTCAGGGGGTCGATTCCGGTGAAGGGCTCGTCCAGGAGGAGGAAGCTCGGCTTGAGCGTCAGCGCCCGGCAGATCTCGAGCCTCCGCCTCTCTCCCCCCGAGAGGCTGTAAGCTTTCTGGCCGGCCAGGGGAGCGAGGCCCATTTCCTCCAGGAGCCTCCTGGCCATGTCCTCCTGCTCACCCCGGCCGTAAGGCTGGAGCTCGAGGGAGAGACGCAGGTTGTCGGCCACCGAAGCCTTAAGGAAGACCGAGTGCTCCTGGGGGAGGTAGGTCAGACCCAGGCGCGCCCGTCGGTCCGTCGGCCGGGCCGAGACATCCTGCCCGTTGATCAGGATTCGCCCCGAGTCGGGACGCAGAAGCCCGGCGATCATCTGGAAAATCGTCGTCTTGCCCGCTCCGTTCCGGCCCAGGAGGCCGATGACCTCCCCCGGCCGGACTTCCAGGGTCACACTCCTGACCGCCGCTTTGCGGCCGTAGGTTTTCATCAAGTTTTCAGCCCTGAGCATTGTTCCGGTCCCGGCGGGCGGATAGAATAATCAGTGTAGAAGCCCGGCGCCCGGACTGTCAAGCGGTCATGAAAAAAATCATCAGTGCTTCCCGAAGGACGGACCTGCCGGCATTCTTCCCCGAATGGCTTGCGGCGGCCCTGCGCGCCGGCCGGGCGGAATTCATCGGGCCTTCCGGCCGGGGGACGTCCGTCAGCCTCGTGCCCGCCGAGGTCCATTCCATCGTCCTGTGGTCGAAAGATTTTTCCGGGCTGCTCGCCGGCCGTCATGGCCTCAGGGAGCTCCTAGGCCGCTACGACCAGCTCTGCTTCCTTTTTACTATTACCGGCCTGGGCGGAACGTTCATCGAGCCGGGCGTCTTGCCGCCCCACGAGGCCTTGTCCCAGCTTCCAGGGCTCGTGCGCCTGGCCGGAGACGCGCGCCGCGTCTCAATCCGGTTCGACCCGGTCATATTCTGGAGGGAGGGTGAACAGCTGCAGTCCAACCTGGATTTTTTCGACCGGGTGGCTCGCGAGGCCGCCGCCTTCGGCATCCGGGACATGCGATTCAGCTTCGCCCAGTGGTACCGCAAAGCCGTCCGCCGCGCGCTGGCCAGGGGATTCGATTTCGTCGACCCGCCCGTCGAAGAAAAGCGGGCCGCGGCCGAACGTCTGGCCGAGCGCGCCGACGCCCTGGGCCTCAACCTCTACGCCTGCAGCCAAGACATCCTGGCCGGAGTTCGCGGCGTCAAGCCCTCGGCCTGCATCGACGGCGCCCGGCTCCAGGGCCTTCATCCCCGCGGCGAACCGGCCTCCCGGGCCAAGGATTCGACCCAGCGTCCAGAATGCCGCTGCACGAGGTCCGTGGATATCGGCAGCTATACCCGGGTCTGTCCTCATGCTTGTCTGTACTGCTACGCGAACCCGGGCTAGCATCCCGCCTCATCACGTTCCCCTGGAAGCCGGGGTGTGCGTCGCCCCGGATGATTCCGGAAACAGGGGCCTTGCCCGTCAGATGCCCATGGCCAGCCGTTCGGCCAGCGCCGAGGGAAGATTCTGGTCCAGGATTTTTTTCTGAGCTCCGCCGATGTCGTATTCGAAGCGGTAGAAATGAACGACGGATTCCTCGGAATCGAACACGGCGCAGGCGGCCTTGGGATTGCGGTCCCGCGGCTGTCCCACGGAACCGGGGTTGATGAGGTACTGGGCGTCTTTCTTCAGGCGGACGACGCTGTGGTTTTCTTCGATCAGGCGTCCCTGCACGGTGTTCCCCGTCTTGATGTACAGACAGGGAAAATGGGTGTGGCCGAAGAAGCCGATGCGGGTTTCAAGGTACTGGAAAGCCTCGGCCGCGTCGAATTCGCCGAAGATGTAGAAATCCTCGTCGAAGGGCGCGCCGTGGCAGATCGTCAGAAGGTCCGCGATGACCAGGGGGCCTTTATTCAGGCCACACAAATAGCGGGTGTGCTCCCGGCTGAGCTTCTTCCGGCACCAAGCGATGGCCATGGCCGCCATGGGGTTGAAGGTCTCGATGGCGTCCAGGCCGCAGACCGCCTTGTCGTGGTTCCCCCTGATGATGGACAGGGGCTTGAGCTCCCGGACTCGGTCGATCGTCTCATTGGGCGAGGCCCCGTATCCCACCAGGTCGCCCAGGTAGAGGTAATGGTCGATTTTTTTCCGCGAGATGAAATTGAGGAGCGCTTCCAGGGCTTCGAGGTTGCCGTGGATGTCGGTGAAGACGAGAAAGCGCATGCTCAGGCCTCGCGAGTCTCCGCCGGACGGTCCGCCATCCGCCGGGCGCGGTATGAGCTTCGGACGAGCGGTCCGGCTTCCACAGCCCGGAAGCCGAGGCCCAAGGCCGTCCGTTTCCAGAGGGCGAATTCCCCCGGGGAATAATACTTCCGCACCGCGACGTGCGCGAGGGACGGCTGGAGGTATTGCCCCATGGTCAAGAGTAAGCAGCCGGCGCCGCGGAGGTCGGAGAGGGATCGGAGAATGTCCTCCCCGGTTTCGCCCAGTCCCAGCATGAGCCCGGACTTGGTGACGGCGCCCAGGCCGCGGGCCGCCTCCAGGAGACGCAGCGAGCGGCGGTAACGATGCTCGGGTCGTCCGATCGCCGGATAGAGCGCCTCGGGAACTTCGAGGTTGTGGTTGAGGACCTCCGGCCGGGCGGCGATGACCGTCTCCAGCGCGCTCTCGTCTCCCTGGAAGTCGGGGATGAGAGTCTCCACGCGGACACCCGGGATTTTTTCCCTGAGCGAGGCGACCGTCCGGAGGAAAGTCGAGGCTCCGCCGTCCGGGAGATCGTCCCGGGTCACGGAGGTGAGGACGACATAGGTCAAGCCCAAGGCGGCCGCCGCCTCGGCCACCCGAAGGGGCTCGCTATCGTCCCGGGGACCCGGCTCACCCTTGTTCACCGCGCAAAAGGCGCAGGCGCGGGTGCAGACATCCCCGAGGAGGAGAAAGGTGGCCGTGTTTTCCGACCAGCATTCGGCGACATTCGGACAGCGGGCGCTCCGGCAGATGGTGTGGAGGCCCTGTTTCCTCAGCGTTTCCGACACGCGGAAAAAATTAGAGTGCGTGGGAAAGCGGACCTTGAGCCAGGAGGGCTTCCCGGGAAGTGGCTGCTGTTCGGCCTCCGAGACTTCGCGCACTTCCCTAGGATCCTTTCTGATCTATATCGGCCGAGGGCGGAAGGGGAGATGTCGAGGGATGAAATCTCTCAGTAATCGACGTCGCGTTCCCGTTTCAGGCGTCTCCTCATGCGCTTCCGGGCCTGGGCGGCTTTCATCCTCTTGCGCTCTCCGGGCTTGAAGTAGACCGAGTGCTTTTTTATTTCCTTGATGATGGCTTCCTGCTGGACTTTTCGCTTGAACCGCTTAAGCGCGTTTTCCAGAGATTCGCCTTCTTCAACGACAACAAAGGCCACGAGATTTCACCTCCTTTAAAGGGTAGCCAGAATATATGAAGGTCGCGGTATTGTCAAGCCGAGCGGAGGCGGGCGCCGGCGCGGAGAACGCAGGCCCGCGCGGCTATGACCATGGGGTCGAGAAGCGGGACGGCGACGTCCCCGGGCCGAAGGGCCAGCGGGATCTCGGTGCAGGCGGCGATGACGGCCCGCGCCCCCCGTTCGACGAGATTAGCGGCGGCCTTCCGGAGGAGGGCTCTGGACCGGCCTCGGCTGAAGCCCGCTTTGACGCCCCGGGGACCGTAAATGGCTTCCATGACCCTTTCCTGTTCTTCCGCCACGGGGATGAGGACCCCGACTCCCGCCGCTTCGAGCGATCGCTGGAAAAGGCCCGAGGCGATCGTCCCGGAGCTCGACAAAAGTCCGACACGCCGCAGGCGGGGCAGGGCCCGTCGAAGATGACGCGTTGTTTCGTCGATCAGGCTGACGACCGGCAGGGGGCGGGGAGGCTTGAGAGCGTTGAGAAAGCCGTGAGCCGTCAAGCAGGGAATGACTGCGAAGTCCGCGCCCGCTCGGCGCAGGGCCCGCTGTCCGCGGCCCCAACATCGATGCGGTGCTGGCGGCGGTCAAGCGGGCGCACGGGGTGGCGGAGGGCTAGTCCGGCAACAACCGCACGAACACCTCGTTGGCCAGGAGGCGGCCGCGGGGGGTGAGGCGGAGGCGGCCGTCACCCTGCTCGAT
>CAZFTV010000055.1:0-10220 GCA_964521765.1 uncultured Eubacteriales bacterium | reverse complement strand
GTAATTCCGTCGTCGCAGGGACCGTCTTCGTCCGTGAGACGGGACATTTCCGCGTCGGAGGCCTTGGTGCAATAGGGCAAGGGCTCCATCTCTTTACGACAACAAAGCGGCGCCGGCTTTCCCTTCTCCTGCTTGACCTGCTTGCCGCAGACGCCGCAGACGTAGGTGATGTCGCTCATGAGGTGCTCCTTGTCGGGGCGATACTCCACGAAAGCAATCTATCACTCCGCCCTACTACTGTTCAAGGGCGGACAACGGAACCGTCTCTTTTCGCCTCTGATGAAGGCGATGCGCCGGGAACGGGGGGATTGTTTCAACGCTTCCCCGCCCGGCGGCGCCGCCTGGGAGGTTGGAGAAAAAGCTCGAGAAAAAGACGCGGTTCCTTATTGACGAGGGACGGCTGAAAACGGAAAAATAGAGGCCGAGGGCTTAGGCCATAGGCCGGATTTGCATTTCAAGCTAGGAGCGACTCTCATGACCGACCTGCGCGACAAAATTGTTTTCATCACCGGAGCCTCGAGCGGCATCGGCCGGGCTTGCGCCCGGGCCTTCGCCGCGAGGGGGGCGAAGATTCTCATGGCCGCCCGCCGCCTCGACCGCTTGAAGGCGCTGGCCGCCGAGCTGGAGACGTCGGCCGGAGTCTCGGTCCGGGCCTTCGCGCTCGACGTGCGGAACCAGCCGGATGTCGAGCGGGCGATCCGGGAGCTGCCCTCCCCCTGGGAGGCGGTCGATATCCTGGTCAACAACGCCGGCCTGAGCAGAGGCCTGGGCAAGCTCCACGAGGGATCGCTTCCCGACTGGGAGGAGATGATCGACACCAACATCAAGGGGCTGCTCTACGTCAGCCGGGCGGTCCTGCCGGGCATGGTCCGCCGCGGCACGGGCCACGTCATCAACATCGGGTCGCTCGCCGGGCATGAAGCCTATCCCGGGGGCAACGTCTACTGCGCCACCAAGTTCGCCGTGCGGGCCGTGTCCCAGGGGCTGCGCATGGACCTCCTGGGCACCGCCGTCCGCGTGTCGAGCGTCGACCCGGGCATGGTTGAGACCGAGTTCAGCCTGGTCCGTTTTCGTGGGGACGCCGAAAAGGCCGGAAAGGTCTATGAGGGCGCTTTCCCCCGAGGATGTCGCCGAGGCGGTGGTGTTCTGCGCCGCCAGGCCGCCCCACGTCGATGTGGCCGAAATCGTCCTCATGCCCACGGCCCAGGCCTCGGCTGTTCTCAACTTCCGCCGGAAAGAGGAATAGGCGCGCCGACATGACCGGGCGCGCGGATTTCGTCGGGAAGTTCATCCGCTGGGTGACGGACGGCTTCGTCGTCGTTTACGGGCTGTGGACCCTTCTCTGCCATGTCGCCGTCGGGGCGGGGCGGAGTTTCTCCTTCGTCGCCGGTTTTTCGTTTCTCGTGCCGCTCGCGGCGGCGTTGATCCTCTTTCTCCTGGCCCGGCCGAGGCGCAGGGAAACCGACGATTCTTGCGAGAAAGCGCCGGCCGACGAAGAGATCCTGTCCCGGTTTCCTCATGCCGCGGGGCTGGCCGGCGCCGCGCTCCTGGTTGCGTTCTATGCGCTCAGCCGGAGCTATGTTCTCTTCTGGGCGGCCGCCTGCCTGTTTCTCGGATATTATTATTTCGGGCATCTCCGGGCGGCCGCGCTCCGCCTCGCGGCGCCGCCGCCGCGACGCTCCGAAGCGGCTGTTTTCTTCGCTCTCGTCCTGGCCGCCGCGGCCCTTGTCCTGGTTCTTCACCGTCCCGATCATGACGACAGCTTTTTTCTGAGCATCCCGGTTCAAGCCCTGGAAAACCCGGATGGCCCCCTGTTTCAGAGAAACGTCGTCACGGACACTTCCCCCCGTCCGATCCAGCCGACCTATTACCTTCACTCCGTGGAGCTGGCCTCGGGGATGCTCGCCCGCTTGTTCGGGACGCGTCCCATCACCGCCGCCCACATGATCCTGCCCGTCCTTTTCGCCGTGGTCTTCGTCTGCGCCGCCGCCCGCCTGATGCGTCTTCTCCTGGGCGGGTCGTGGCTTTTCGGGCTGACGGCGCTTTTTTTCCTGCTCCTCTTCAACGGAGACGTCCACTGGTCTTATGGAAATTTCGGCCTGGTGAGGTTTTTCCAGGGCAAGGCGTTTCTGGCTTCGGGAATGGTTCCGCTGCTCGCGGCCTACAGCCTGGAATATATGTCCGGGGAAAAACGGGATTCATGGACTCTTCTGTTTGCCGGCCAGGTGGCTTCTCTAGGACTCAATTCCGCCGGGCTGTACGTCGGGCCCGTAGTCGTGGGACTATCCCTGCTGGGCGCCTGGCGCCCCGAAAAACGGGCGACCCTTCGCTTTTTCCCGGGAGCTTTGACGGCCGCATATCCCTTGGCCATAGGCCTCCTCCTGAGGCTAGGACCGATGCGCGACAGTCCGGCTTTCCTGGAAACATACAAAAGCGTTCCGGCCGTGACCGATTCCCTCGACAAGGTTTTCGGGACGGGTGTTTTCCTCTGGTTCTGGCTGTTGGCGCTTCTGGGCGGTTGGGCGGTGTTCCGGGACGCCTCGAGACGGAAGTGGGTTCTCGGCTTTGCCCTGGCCTTCGCGTTTCTGTTCTTGAACCCCTTCTTGAACGTCTTCTGGGCCCGCAACCTCATGGGCATCGAAACCAAGTGGCGCATCCTCTGGGCCCTCCCCCTGCCCGTCTGGCTGGCGATTTTTCTGGCGGCGCTCTCGGGGTCGGCCGCAGCCGTTTTCGGGAGGACGGGGAAGAGGGGCGTCGCCCTGGCGGCGATCCTCCTCCTCTTCGGTGTTTTCGTCCCGTCGCGCTGGACGATTTCGACAGCCAATCAAACACAGGTCCGGTGGCCTTCCTGGAAGGTCCCCCTCGATGATTACCGTCTGGCAGAGGAAGCGGCAGGCCTGACCGATCCGGGACGCTTCCTCCTGGCGCCCGAGGCGATTTCGGTCTGGGTGCCGACGATCACCCGAAGGGTCTTCCCCCTGGTTTCCAGGGAATTTTCCATCAATTTTCTGAGGCGCAGGACGTTTTCCTTCGAGGAGCGCGAAAAAATTGATCAGCGCCTGGCCTTGTTCCGCTACGTCTCGGGGATTTCGCGAGACCAGCCCGGGGAAGTCTTGCGGGAGTTGTTGCGCCGGGCCGTCGCGGAAAATCAGATCCAAACCGTCATCATCTCCCGCCGGAATCCTTGGCGGAATGAGATCGAGCTGGACCTGCGGGGGCAAGGTTTCAAGCCCCAGGCCCTTTCTTCCCGCAAGTACCTGGCCTATAGAAAACCGTCAAGCCGCTCCGGCTGAGACGGGCGGAAAAGGCTTTTAGCCGCCACGGCGCTATTTATGGTATGCTTGTTCTCCTTGATCCGGCCGGCCCGCCCGGCCGTTCGAGGAGACCGCATGACACTCTCGGACATCTCCATAGAGCCCTTCCGGGGCGATTACGAAGCCTTGGAACGGATGGCCCATGCCTCCTGGCGCGACGAGTACGGGGACGCCTCGTTCCCCAACTTCTACAAGCCCGCCTTCCTTCATTACCTCTTCGACCGCGTGAAAAACCGGGACCATTTCCTCGCCGCCTACCGGGGCGAAGACATCGTCGGCTTCCTGGCCAACCTCCCCCAGCGTTTTCACCACCGGGGAGTGTTCTACCGAGCCGTCTATTCCTGCCTCCTGGTGTCGCGCAAGGAGCTCCTCAGGCGCGGGCTGGCCACGGCCCTGATCGAGGAAGCCCTGCGGATCAACGAAAAACACCGATACGATTTCGCCCTGCTGACGCTCGAGGCCGGCCACCGCTCCACGAAGCTCATGAAGAAAATGGCGGCCGCGGGCCGCCCCCTGGAATGGGTCAAGAAGATCCGGGTCATCGCCCGCATCCTGGACCTGGAGCGCGTGGCGCGCTCCGAGGGCCTGAAATCCTGGGAGAAAACGGCTGTCCGACTCATCGGTGGACACCGCCCCCCCCGGCCCGCCGAGGAGTCCTGCCTGCGCCCTTACCGGAGCGGAGACCTCGACTCCTGCCTCGGGCTCCTCAACCGCATCAAGGATACGGTCCGCTTGGCGCTGGTCTGGGAGGCGGACGATCTGGCGCAGGAGCTCGACTGCCCGGGAGTCGCCCGGACGCTGGTTTATGAGAAGGAGGGAAGAGTCGCCGGCCTGGCCAATTTCATCCAGCATGACCATATCGGCCGGACCGTGGAGAAGTGGGCCTGGCTCAACCACGTGGCTTTCCCGGACCTCACTCCCCGGGAACGGCGCCGCTTCGTCCAGGACTTTCTCCGCTTCATACACCGGGAGGGCTTCCTGGGCGCGATCGAGTGGACGAAGAATTACTATTCCCTCAAGCCGTTCTACAACGCCCGCTTCTTCCCTTATTTTCGGGCCGTGAACCTCATGTCCTGGCCCCTCGGGGCGACGGTCTCGCTGGCCAACATCCCCGACGTTTACGAAATTCAGGTTTAGATGGCGGGGAAGTCGGAAATGCCTCTACAGAAAGCCGGCCGTCGCCCCGCCTGTTCCTCTGACGGCCTGGCCGGCCGGCGCGTGGCCATCTATGCGGGCATGTTTATCCGGGACTATGACGGCGCCATGCGGACGCTCTTCGAGCTCATCGACTCCCTCCGCCGGCAG
Source organism: uncultured Eubacteriales bacterium (assembly GCA_964521765.1). Classification (GTDB taxonomy): domain Bacteria; phylum Acidobacteriota; class Aminicenantia; order Aminicenantales; family JAFGAV01; genus JAFGAV01. Next base: position 5,601 of record CAZFTV010000055.1, on the reverse strand, counting down.
GGCGCGGAAATCGGCGTCTGGACGTTTTCCGCCCGCCCGGACAAGCCGGCCGGCGTGTCGATTTTTAAGGTTCCGGCCATCCCGTTTTCCTTCTATCCCGAATACAAGTTCGCCCTGCCCTCTCCCGAGATTTTCGGGCAGGTGGCCAAATTCAAGCCCGACGTCATCCATCTGACCGTTCCCGACGCCGTGGGTCTCGCCCTGGAGGGATACGCCAGGCTGAAGCATATCCCGGTGGTCGTGTCCTACCATACAGATTTCCTGTCCTATCTCGACGAGCGCAATATCTGGTACCTGAGCCGTCCCTGGCGACCCATTCTTCGCCGCTTCTACGGAGAGGCCGATTCCCTCCTTGTTCCCAGCCAGCACAGCGCCTCCACCCTGGCCGGCCTGGGAGTGCGGGGGGCCGTCGTCTGGGGAAGGGGATTCGACCCCCAAGAATTCAGCCCCGTCTTTCGCAGTCGGGAGATCCGGCGCCGCTGGGGGGCGGGAAAACGAAAGGTCATCCTCTACAGCGGGCAGTTCGCCTGGTTCAAAGACTTGAACATTTTTGTCGAGGTTTACCGCCTCTTTCGGAAGGAGAAAGGGCTTTGCCCACTGTTCGTGCTCATAGGCCGCGGCCCCCTGGAAGCCAAGCTGAGGGGCTGGATGCCCGAGGCTGTTTTCCCCGGATATCTCAGGGGGAAAGACCTCTCGACCGCCTACGCCAACGCCGACCTCCTCCTCCATCCCTCGACCACGGAGACCTTCGGCAACGCCGTCCAGGAAGCGATCGCTTCGGGCCTGCCCGCCGTCGTCTCCGACCGGGGAGGCTGCCAGGAAATCGTGCGCAAGTCGGGCGGCGGGCTCGTGGCGCGGGCCAAAAACGCGGGCTCGTTCTATCGATGCTGCCGCAGGCTGTTGGAGAATGAAGACCTCTACCGCCGCGTGCGGGCCGCGGGGCTTAAGGGGATCAAGGGGAGGGATTGGGACGCCGTCAACGGGGTCGTCCTGCAGGAGTACGCCAGGCTGGCCTCGAGACCGCCCGGATCTATTTCCTCGGCGTCCAGAGCTGCATCAGGACAAACCCGAGAAAAGCGGCGGCTAGCCCCGAAACGGTCAAAACCGTCGGCCTGAAGCCCGGCAGGGCCAGGCTCTGGACGAGGATGGGATAGACGATGTAGCTGAAATTTTGGGAGGGGATGAGGACCGAAGCCCGGACGCCCCGACTGAAGATCCATTGCGAGGCCACGAAAGACAGCGTGGCGAAGACGAAGCTCAACAGGAAAAAAACCCACCCCAGGGGGAGGCGGGGCAGGTACCTTTCTCCGCCCCCCAGGCTCTGACCGATCCCCTTCAGCACGGGGGCCAGGCTGGCGGCGAAGCCGGTTATGAGCCCGTAGATCGCCCCGAGAAGCAGAAGGCTGCGGCCTCTGTGCGCCCAGCTGAGAAGGACGACGACGGCCAGCAGGGTGAAACCCGTCAGGACGCCGAAAGCGGAGAGGCGGAGCCGGGACATGGACAGATGCTCCCGGAGGATGCCGTCCAGGCCGAGGACGAGCGTGCCCGCGGCCAGGACGGCTGCGCCGGCGTACTGCAAGGGCCGCGTCGGCTCCTTGAGGATGAACCCCGAGTACAGCATCAGGGCGATGATCCCCAAGCCGAACATCGAGGTGAAGTAGGATGCGGGAGCGTGCCGGTTGGCCAGGACGGCGAAAAACCCCAGGCTGTTATTGAGGATGAAGCCGGTGACGTACAGGGCGACGCTTTTCGAGGACGGACGGGGGCGGACGGCCTGCCGCGTCCTCCGGCGCCCGACGAAAATTCCGGAGACCGCCTCGATCCCCTGGCGCTGCATGCCCTTGGAGATGTTGTAGAGAACCGCCCCCAGGGCGCCGTAGGCCATGGCCAGGACGGGGCCGGACATGTCGGCCTTATGCCCCGGAACCCCTGGGCGACGGGTCGGGAGTCGAAGGCGGACGCATTAGCGCGCTCTCAGGCGTGAATGCGCTGTCCCAGCCGGCGCTGGAACACCCTGGAGAGAGGCAAGGGGATCCGGGGCGGCAGATGGTCATGCACCTTGCGGAAGGTCAGGAATATCCAGCGGTGTTCCCAGAAATTCATGACGCCGGCCAGGTCCCACAGGGGAGGCAGGACGATGGTCACCCTCCTTCCCACCCGTTTGAGCTCCCGCCAGAAGGCGTCGGGATTCTCGACGTGCTCCATGGTGTGGGAGCAGAGGACGGTGTCGAACTGGCCGTCCTTGAAGGGCAGGCTGTAAATCGAGTCGATAATCACGAAGCGGGGTGTTTTGGCATGGACCGCGATGTCGGCGTTCACGCCCCCGCCGTCCGTCCGGCCCGAGCAGATGTTCAGGTCCCACTTCTGCCGGCGAAGGATGCGCTTTTTGAGGATTCGGTAGCTGAGGATGTTCAGCGACTGCAGGAGTATCGCCGCCGTCACTATGAGGATGACCCATTCCATAATGTTCATTTTCCGTTTGAGCCGCGGCCTCTTCAGCCGGGGAGCGACGTCGAGAAGCTTCCCCCTCGGCTAGTTTTTGACCTCCAACCCCCGGTTGCGGAGCAGGGGCTCGATCTTCGGGTCGGCTCCGCGGAAGCGGCGATACTGGACCTCGATGTCCTCGGTGCCGAAGGGCTCCAGGACGTTCTTGCGGAAGGACAGGGCCGTGGCCTGGTCGAAGAGGCCCTTTTCCTTGAAAGCCTCGTAGGCGTCCGAGTCGAGCACCTCGGACCAGATGTAGGCGTAGTAGCCCGCCGCGTAGCCTCCGCTGAAGATGTGGTTGAAGTACGTGCTCCGGTAGCGGGAGACGACCTCGGGGATGAGGCCGATGCCGTCGAGGACTTTCTTCTCGAACGCGTTGACGTCGACCTCCGCCGTGTCCAAGAGCTTGTGCCAGGCCATGTCCAGGATCGAGGCGGCCAGGTATTCCCCGGTGATGAACCCCTGGTTGAACAGGCTGCTCTTCTCGATCTTGTCCACGAGCTCCGCGGGGATGACCTCGCCGGTTTTGTAGTGCTTGGCGTACTCGGCCAGGAACTCGGGCTCGAAGACCCAGTGCTCCATGATCTGGGAGGGGAGCTCGACCGAATCCCGGGCCACGGTCCGGCTGCGGTAGCGGCTCTGGGAGAAGAGCGTGGCCAGGGCGTGGCCGAACTCATGGAAATAGGTTGAGACCTCGTCGGCGCTGAGCAGCGAGGGCGCGTCGGCCGTGGGACGGGTGAAGTTGCAGACGATCGTGGCGATGGGCGGCACGCGCTTCCCCTCCTCGTAGTACGACCGGCGGAAGCCGCCCGACCAAGCGCCCCCCCGCTTGCTGTCCCGGGGGTGGAAGTCCATGTACAGGACGCCCACGTGGCTTCCGTCCTCCTCCCTCACCTCGAAGACCTGGACCTCGGGGTGGTAAACGGGCATGTCTTTCAGCTCCACGAACTTCAGGCCGTAGAGCTTGCCGCACAGGGTGAAGATGCCGTGGCGCACATTGTCCAGCATGAAGTAGGGGCGCAGGGCCGAGTCGTCCAGGGCGTATTTCTCCTGGCGCAGCTTCTCGGTGTAGTACCACCAATCCCAGTGGGCGAGCTTGAAACCGCCGCCCTCCCGGTCGATCATGGCCTGGAGCTCGGCGGCCTCGGCCTTGAGCTTGGCCAGGGTCGGGCTCCAGAGTTTCGCCAGGAAGGCGTTGACCGTGTCCGGGTTCTTGGCCATGTTGTTTTCCAGCACGAAATGGGCGTGCGTGTCATAGCCCAGAAGTTTGGCCCGCTCCTGGCGAAGGGCGATGATTTTCTTGGCGGTCTCCTTGTTGTCGTTGGCGTTGCCGTTGTCGCCCTTCATGGTGTAGGCCCGGTGGAGCTTCTCCCGCAGCTCGCGCTTCTCCGAAAACTGGAGGAAGGGAATCATGCTCGGAACCTGGATGGTGAAGACCCATTTTCCCTCGAGGCCCGAGCGCTTGGCCGTCTCGGCAGACATGGCCGTCACCGAGGGCGGCAGCCCGGCCAGGTCGGCCGGGTCGTCGATGACCAGCTTGAAGCCGTTCGTCTCGGCCAGGACGTTCTCCCCGAACTTGACCGTGAGCAGGGACAGGTCCCGGTTGAGCTCCCGAAGCCGGGTTTTCTGCTTTTCGTCGAGCAGGGCGCCCGAGCGGACGAAGCGGCGGTAGGCGTTCTCCAGCAGGAAGCGCTGCTCGCGGTCGAGCTTCAGGCCGTCGCGCCGGTCGTAGACCGTCTTGACGCGCTGGAAGAGCTTTTCGTTGAGGGAGATGTTGTCGCTGTGGGCGGCCAGCATGGGCGCTGTTTTCTGCGCCAGGGCCTGAAGCTCCCGGTTGGTGTGGGCGCTCTGCAGGGCGCCGAACACGCCCGTCACTTCATCGAGGAAGATGCCGGTGTGGTCCAGGGCGGCGATCGTGTTCTCGAAGGTGGGCGGATTGACGTTATCGGCGATGGCCTTGACCTCGGCGTCCTCGCGCTTGATGCCCTCTTCGATGGCCGGCAGGAAATGCTCGTTTTTGATAAGGTGGAAGGGGGGGGCGTTGAAGGGCGTTCCGTATGGCTTGAAGAAGGGGTTGTCCGCGGGCGGGGCAGCTGGGGGCGCCTGCCTGTCGGCCGCGGGCGCCGGAAGGGACGCGCCGCCGAAGGCAACGAAGAAAAGAAGAAGAGCGAAAACGGCCGGGTGATTCTTCATGGCGATCGAAACCTCCTGACAAACTGAATAAAAGAAAAGATATTATATATCATCGGGCCCCTGATTTCATCCGCATTAGAGTCCCAGCCCTCAAACTCTTTATTGGGATTGAGCAACCTCTGTCCAACGGCGGCTTCGCGAGGGGTTTGCTTGAGAAATTGCCGCCTCCTCGGGCGTCCCTAACCTTGACAGGCCGCTTTCCAAAAGTGTACACTTAATGTGAACACTTTATAGCGAGGCCGATGATGAAAGCGTCCCTTCTCGACCTGAGGAGACGGATGGGAGACATCTTGAAAGCCATTCAGAGGAACGAATCCGTCACGCTCCTCCGCCGGGGCAAGGCCATCGCAGTCATCCGGCCGGGCGCGGGACAGCCCTCCGCCATGCGCGTCGCCGATCACGAGGCGTTCGGCATGTGGAAGACGCATTCCGATTTTCTCGACGTCGAAGCCGCCATGGCAAAGCTGCGCAAGGGGCGTTTTAATGGTGTTTGATACGGATGTCCTCATCTGGGTTTTCCGGGGAAATGTCAAAGCCGCGGGCCGCATCGAAGAGAGCCGGGAGCGCTCTCTTTCCGTGGTCACGCTCATGGAGCTTTTTCAGGGCGCCGGTTCCAAGCGCGAAATCCGGCTCATCAAGTCATTCCTCGAGGATTTCGGCTTTCGCACTCTGCCCTTGACGGAGAACATTGGACACCGGGCGGCCGTCTACATGGAGCAATATGCCATGAAGTCGGGAATCAGAGTGGCGGATGCCCTGATTGCCGCCACCGCCGTAGAAAACAACCTCAGTCTTTTATCGGGAGATAATAGGCATTACAAGGCGCTCGGCGACCTCGACTTCATCGCCTTCAGGCCCTAGCGCCGGTTTCAATCAGAATCAGAAGCCGTTTTGAACCAGAATCACCAAAGAGTTATGTCGTGT
>CAZFTV010000054.1:10018-10507 GCA_964521765.1 uncultured Eubacteriales bacterium | reverse complement strand
GTGACGCCCGTGTCGCCCTCCGGCCCGCCGATGACGAATTTTCCCGTGGCGTTGATGTGGAACTTTGTCCGCGCGTCGACGTATTTCCCGCACACGGGCTTGATGACATGCTCGATGATCTGAGCGCGGAGATGGTCCTCGGACAGGGTGGCCAGGTGTTGCTGCGCGATGACCACCGCGTCGATCCGTTTGGGGCGGCCGTCCTCGTATTCCACCGTGACCTGAGACTTTCCGTCCGGCCCGAGGTGGGGGACGAGTCCGCTTTTGCGCACCTCGGCCAGCCTCTGGCACAGGCGGTGGGCGACCATGATGGGAAAGGGCATCAGCTCGGGCGTCTCGTTGCAGGCGTAGCCGAACATCATGCCCTGGTCGCCGGCGCCCTGCTCCTTGTCCCGGTCGGCCAGGACCCCCTGGGCGATGTTCTCGCTCTGGCCGTGGATGGAAATCCAGACTCCGGCATCGAGATGGTCGATGCCGAATTCCGGGTCG
>CAZFTV010000054.1:0-10008 GCA_964521765.1 uncultured Eubacteriales bacterium | reverse complement strand
TATCTGGGTGGCGGCGAACTCGCCCGTGGTCACGTCGACGTAGCCGATGTCCTCCAGGGTTTTCCGCACGATTCTCTGAATGTCGGCATAGCCGTCGGTCGTGATCTCTCCGGCCACGTGAACGCTGCCCGTCGTGGTCAGGCACTCGACGGCCACGCGCGACATGGGGTCCAGTGACAGAAGCTCGTCCAGGATGGCGTCGGAAATCTGGTCGCAGATCTTATCCGGATGGCCTTCGGTCACTGATTCCGAGGTGAAAAAATACTTTCTGGGCACGACAGCTCCTCCTCTCATAAAAAAATCTCGGACGCCCCCGCCGCGGGGCGCCCGCGGGCGCCTTCCCGGAGGCGGGGCGCTTCAGGGGACGGGCCGATGCTCGCCGAGAGTCAGGGCTGAAGCCGGAGGCGGCCTCCTCGCTTATCGTCGTCAGGTTGCTCCTGACTCTGGCTTTGCCACCTTCCTTCCTGGCGGAAGAGGTTGGCTGAGGGTCTTCGGGCCAGTCCCTCGCCTCATCTCCATAAAAAGGAGATAAAAGAAGAAGAATTATGGGTCGGCCGGCCTATAAAGTCAATAGCTTTCTTTCAGATCTTCATGGGCATGAGGACGTACTGGGCTTTGACTTCGCCCTCCGGCTCGGGCTGAAGAAGGGCCGAGCTGTTTTCGTCCTTCAGCTTGAACAGGACCCTCTCCGAGCTGATGGCTGTCAGGAAATCCAGAAGGTACTGAGAGTTGAACCCGACGTCGATTTTCTGCCCTTTATAATCCACCTTCAGCTTGTCCCGCGCTTCCCCGATCTCGGGGTTGGAAGAGTAGAGGTCCATTTCGCCGGCGGCAATGGTCAGCTTGATTCCCCGGCTCCTCTCAGCGGAGAGGAGCGAAACCCGCCGGATGGCCTGGGCCAGGGCTTCCCTCTCGACGAAAAGATGATGCGGGTTGTCTTTGGGTATGACGGCCTCGTAGTTGGGAAACTTGCTCTCGATGATCCTCGAGATCAACGTCCTGTTCTTCACGCGGAAGAAAAGATTGTTCTCGTCCGCGTCAAACTCAAGAATCTCGTCTTCCGTTTTGACCAGCTCGACCAGCGTCTTCTTGGCGACGATAACGCTGACCGGTTTGTCCATTTTCAGCTTGTCGACCGAGGTCTTGGCATAGGAAAGGCGGTGTCCGTCCGTGCTGACGAGCTCCAGAAGATTGCTCTTGACGTTTAAAAGCGCGCCGTTGAGATAATACCTCTGTTCCTGGGCGATGGCGAACGAGATAAGGTTGATCATCTCCCTAAATCGGTCATGCGGAAAAATGGTTTTCTTCTGAAACGTTGAAGCCGCGACCGGGGGATAGTCGTCCGGGGGAATGCAATTGACCTTGAATTCGCTGTCCCCGGAGGTGATGACCATCTGCTGCCCGTCCTTCTGGCGGAAAACAACGGGCTCTCCCGGCCTTAAGGATTTTACGATTTCGAAGATCTTCTTCCCGGAGACGGTCACTCCGCCCGCCTCCTCCACCTGGGCGTCAAAATGAGTTCTCAGTCCGACCTCCAGGTCCGTCCCGATCATCTCCACCCTCCCCTCGCCGGCTTGAACCAGAATATTCTGCAGGATGGGCATGGTCGTTCTTTTTTCCACAATCCCCTGGAGGAGCTGAAGCTCTTCTAAAACCGTCTCTTTCATGACATTGAAGCGCATTTTTCCACCTTCCCTAGGGCTCTTATCTTATATTAATTATTTATTAGATTAATTAATAAGAATAATAAAAGCAACTGAATTTGTGCAATTCCCGGCCAAAGTGAAGATCTCATTACTGAAGCGTTGAAATCAGGCTGTTGATTTCTTTGTTGAATTCAGGGTCTTTGGCCCTGAGCGTCTCGATTTTTCGGATGCTGTAAATGACCGTGGTGTGGTGTTTCCCGCCGAATTTCTTGCCGATCTCCGGAAGGGAGACTTTGGCCAACTCCTTGGAGAGATACATGGCCACCTGTCTAGGAAAAGCGACTTTCGGGGAATTGTTCTTCGATTTCATCTGGACGGGTTTGATCTGGTATTTGTGACAGATGATTTTCTGGATTTTATCCACCGTCACCAGGTGAGCCTCCGATTCCAGGAGGCTCTTCAGGGCTTCCTTTGCCACGTCGAGGTCGATCTTGACCCCCTTGAGCGAGGCGTAGGCGATCACCCGGCGCAGGTAGCCCTCAAGCTCGCGGATGTTGGAATGGACCTTGTCGGCGATGAACAGGGCGATATCCTCGGGCAGGGAGAAATCCTCGAGGGCGGCCTTTTTCTGGAGGATGGCGATCCGCGTCTCTATGTCCGGCGGCTTGAGGTCGGTGATGAGGCCCCACTCGAAGCGCGAGCTGAACCTCTCCTCGAGGTTGGGGATCTCCTTGGGCGAGCAGTCGCTGGAGATGACGATCTGTTTCTGGTTGTCGTAGAGGTGGTTGAAGGTATGGAAAAATTCCTCCTTGGTCCTGTCCCTTCCGGAAAGGTCGTGGATGTCGTCGATCAGGAGGACGTCGACGCCGCGGTACTTCTGACGGAAGTCGAGGATCTTGCCGTACTGAAGGTGGTTGATGAGGTCGTTCATGAATTTTTCCGTGGTGATGTACAGGATCTTGAACTTCTGGTTGATCTTCAGGGCCTGGTGGCCGATGGCGTTCATGAGATGGGTTTTGCCCAGGCCGGCCCCTCCGTAGATGTAGAGGGGGTTGTAGGCTCGGCCCGGGTTTTTGGATACGGCTGTCGAGGCCGCCTGGGCGAACTGGTTGCAGGAGCCGACGACGAAATTCTCGAAGGTGTAGTTGGGGTTGAGGTTGGGGTTGAGGAGCGCCCCGTGAAGCGCCTTGCGCTCATCGGGGGACCGGCGCATGAAGGAAAAGGTTAAATCGTCGAAAATGTACTTGACCTCCACCGGCTTGCCGATGACGGCCTGGGCGCACTCGCCGATGAGCCCGGAATAATGGAAGGACAGCCAGTCCTTGAAGTAGGAATTGGGGACCTTGATGTAGAGGTGATCTTTCTCCTGGCCGATGAAGGCCGTCGGCTCGAACCAGGTCTCAAAGCTGTTGCTGTCGACCTTTTTCTGAAGCGCCTGGAGAACTTTCTGCCAGGGATTCGCCTGCTTTTTCTTGACCATCCCCTCGTCTCAGATATCCACAGTTTTTTCCACACCTGTGGAAAACAAAAAAAGCCAAAACCTTCCGCGGTTGCTGAAAGGGTAACGGGAAGGCCAGGCCACTATAGCACTCTCAAAATGGAATTTCAAGCGCCGCAAAATATTTTTTGTCCGACCCTAAAAATCGAACCCGATCCAGAACTTCGTCTCGTAATCCCCGAACGATTCATAGGACAGCCCTTCGGCCAGGCTGGGGAAATATAGCCTCTTGGCGAACTCGAGATGAACCGGGAGGCCGAGGAAGAACGCCTGGAACCCGAAACCGAAGGAGCCGATCGCGGCGTACTCTTTCGGTGAAGAGGAGGCGGCGGCCTGGTAATAGAATTTAGCCGGGTAATCCCTGATCTTCGCCTGGGCCGCGTCGAAAAAGACGACGCCGCGGATGGGCCCGAGAGCGCCGATGATCGTCGAGGCGGCGTTGATGAGCGGCAGCCGGAGCTCGGCGTTGAAATACCAGCCCTGGGTGCAGACGATGTTGTAATAGTTTGCCGAGCGGACCTGGTTGTTGCCCCCGAAGTAGAACATGAAGGGCTCCTTGCCCAGGCTGGCGAAGCCATCCCACCGCAGGGCGAGGAGGATATCGGCCCCCAGGTAGACGTAGCGGCGGATATCGGCCTCGAGGTTGGTGTTGCTGAGGAAGGCGGAAGAGACGGGAAGGGCCTGGCTGAAGGTCAGGGCGAAGGTGTGTCCCTGGGCCGGGCCGTAGTTTTTAAAGCGCGTCGTTTCACCCACCGCGGAGAGAGAGACCTGAAGCAGCTGGCCGTTGAGGAAGGAACCGTACTGGCGCTGTTGAACCTGGCGCATGAGAAACGGGGCGAGATAGTCTTCTTCGAAGTGATAGTAGCCGAAAGTTCCCTGGAGGCGGGTGTAAAGGCTGAGGGGATAATAGGCGGCCAAGCGCGCGCCGGTCATCTGGCGCTGGGCGATGGCGTCGCGGTAGGAGATGGTGTTGTAGATGGAGGGGTTGTAGTATGCGTAGTCCGGGTAATAGAAAGAGGTCAGCTGGAAGGCGTTGAACATCCACTGCAGCCGGCCGCGCTGGTTGAGATAGGTCAGGTCGTAGGAACGGAAGCTTCGCACCTGGTAGGCGACGACCGAGAACTGGTGGTCGCTCATCAGGTCGGAGAAGGCGACGGCTGAGCCGCCGTAGATCGACCCGTCGGAGGAGACGATGGCGTCGACGGGCGGGCGGGCGGTGATATAGAGATTCCCCAGGCCGCGGTAGGGCTCGATCTTCTCCTTCTGGATGTCGAACGAAACGATGGGCTCGAAGCGGGGCGAGGGGCGCTCCTCCTCGGGCGGGACGGAGGAAATCGGGCCCTCCTCCCTCACGCCGCGCGGCTCGGCCCGGAAGAGCTGGAACGAGCTCTTGTTGAACGAGGAGAAGACGAGAACCCGCGAATCACCGGGGAGGGGCTCGGGGAAGAAATTCCCCGACTGCACATCGGTGTAGCGGAGCACCTCGCCGGATTCCAGGTTGAGGCTGTAGATGTTGTAGGCGTCCCGGGCGTCGCCGGAAAAATAGATCATCCGTCCGTCGGGCGAGAAGCGGGGGGAGATGGTGTGGCCGGGGCCGAAGGTGACCTGCCGTCTCCGGGACAGGTCGCCGAACGGGGCCAGGAACAGCTTGTCGTATTCCCCCACCCGCTGGGTGAAGGCCAGGGTTCCGCCGTCCGGCGATACGGACGGGGCTTTCTCGAACTCGTCGTCCCGGGTCACGTTCTCGAGCGCGCCGTTCTTGAGGTCGAGGCGGTAGATGTCGTGAACGCCCCGCTTGAAGCCCGTCATGAGAACGGCCCGGCCGTCGGGGGTGAAGCAGGGGCCGTTGGGCTGGTCGATGTCCAAATCATGCTTGCGCACCAGGCGGCCGCTGAAGGCGTCGATGAGGAAGAGCGCGTGGCGGCGCCCGGCGCGGGCGAAGAAGGCCAGGGTGTCGCCGTCGGGCGACCAAGCCAGCAAGCGCCCCAGCGAGGCGTCTATCTCATACTTGAGGTATTCGTAGCGCGTCGTGTAACCCCGGGTGATGTTCTTCATGACCTTCCCGTCCTTGACCGAGATCAGCAGGATGTCCATGTCATAGTCCCGGGCGTTGAAGGTCACCGTGGCCACGACCTCCCCCGAGGGGGACAGGGCGTGGGAGAAGGCGAAGTAGTATGGATTGATGGGAAAGGCGGGGCCGATGGGCGTGCTGTAGTCTTCGGGCGATTCCCGGAGGAGGAACGGTCGGGCCCTTTCGCGGAGATACTTCTTGAAATCGAAAGAGATCTCCCCGGCCTTGACATTGAAAGCCCGCTTGAAGGGGTCGCGCTTGCCCAGCGCCGTGGTGTTTTTCAGGGCGGCCCATAGGTCGCGGACGGCGTGGGGGCCGAAGCGCTCGGCGAGGAATTCGTAGAGGGCGTGGCCGAAGTCGTAGGCCGGGTCGCGCGGCAGGGGATAGCGCGAGAGGAGGTCGCCGGCCTCCGAGATCTCGGGCAGGCGGTCGCTGAGGATCGCGTCGCGGACGATGAGCCTCGACCAGGGAGACCATTTCCCCGTGGCGAACTCGCTCAAGCCCTCGAAGGCCCACAGGGGGGGGACGTTGAGCGCCGTCAGGACCCCTCCCTGGCTGCCCCACAGGATGTCGAACTGGAAGACGTGGGAGAGCTCGTGGACGAGCAGGTCCTGAAGCTCATGGAGCGGCATGTCGCCGTGGACGGCCGTCCGGAAGAGGAGGGGCTCGGACACGCCCAGGACGCCCTCGGACACCTGGAAGACGTTGGACTGCTCGAGGTCGGTGAAGGTCAGGTAGTAGAGAAGGGGCACGCGCTTGCTCAGATCATGCTTGAGTTTGCCGCTGACCCGAAGGTAGGCGCTTTCGCACATCTCGGCCAGGCGCTTCAGCCGCTCCGGATTGTCCTCATAGAAAAAAATCTCGAAGTGCTCGGTTTTGTAGCTGCGCCACTGGAAGGGTTCATACAGGACGCGGTTCTTGCCGTAGTAAGGATAATAGATGACCTGGCCCGGCAGGACCGCGGCCAGGGGGCCCAGCGCCAAAACCGCCAGCAGAACGGCCGGCAGGATTTTTTTCATGGGAAATCCTCTGCTATTTAATTAGAAGATAGCGCTCCTGGGTACGCTCCGTTCCGAGCACCGCCCGGAAGAACTTGACCTTGAGCCGCTGCAGGATGTCGAACAGAGCGAATGACGCGGGCTGCCGGATGTTGGAGTAGGTCGCCACTTCTTTATAGTCTCTCTCGAACACGGGCCGCCCCGTCGTTCCGTCGATGAGCATCAGCGAGGCTTCCAGGGTGAAGGCCTTGCGCTCCTCCCAGACCTTGTCTTTTCTGAAGGGGTCCTCGCCGCGGCGGCCACCTTTTTCCAGCAGGGCTTTCCGAAGCTCCTGCTCGAAGCGGGCTTTCCCGGTCAGGAACAGGGTTTTATTCTCCGCCCCGTTCGCCATCTTCCAGAAATCCTCCTGCCCGAGGAGGGCTTCGTCGTCAAGCGTCAGCCGGCGGCGGCTGACAGCTGCGCCGGAGCGGATTTTGAGCTCCGCTTCGAAGAAGGCCGAGAGGTCTTGGTCGAGATCGACGTCGGTCGAGGGCTCGGGCAGGCAGAATCCCGCCACCGCGATCTCCCGGTAATCGGCGACCTTCACCGCGGGCGCGGTGGGCACCTCGAGCCGGACGCGGACGTAGGCCGTGTTCCTGGAGCAGGCCGCCGACGCCGCCAGGAAGGAGAGAAGGAAAAGGACCGGGGACTTACCGGATTTCATCTTTTTTCCCCTCGGCGGCGGCTTTGGCCGGAGGCTTTTCGTCCTTGGACTCCAGGGCGAGCTTGAAGCGTTGAAAGTTGGCCTTGATCTTGACATGAGCCGGGGCGAGCTTCAGGGCCAGTTCGTATTCCCGGCGGGCCTCCTCGAAGAGCCCCTGTTTTTCATAGGCCACGGCCAGATTGTTACGGGCTATGGCCGAGTTCGGCTCGGTCTCGAGCGCGCGGCGCCAGCGGTACGCGGCTTCAGCCCAAAGGTCATGCTCAGCCGCCCAGACGCCGATTTGAACCTGCGACATGCGTTTCGGCCCCGCGCAGGAGGCGGCGATCGAGATCGAGAGGGCCAGGAGGGGAATGACGAGGCGGCTTTTCATGATTTTCCCTTTAAATAAAGGATACTCTTATTTCCCTGAGAGGGTCAAACACGCCGATGTAAATGCAACATTCATGCCAGGGCGTTGAGGCGGACGCCCGGGACTCCCCGCAACCCCGGCCAGGGGCACAAGGGGATCCCGGCCTTGGGATGGCCGGGCCTTTGCGCGATCGCCTGATCATTTCCGGCCGGACCCTCGTGCATTTATCGACCCGCGGCGAGGGAGGGAGAGAGAGGAGATGATCGCGCTCGTGCGGATTGCTAGAGAAATAGAGGCTGCGTATAATGGCGCGGGGGCCGGCGAGCGGCGGGATGGGCCCGTGGCCGGAACCGGAAAGCCGGCCGGCGCGGGCTCCTGAGCGACAAGAGGAGGTGGCTATGGGCGTGTGGATGGCGGGCAAGCCTCTGGCGGACAAGATCAAGGCTGAGGTGGCCGAGCGCGCGGCGGCTTACAAGGCCGCAACCGGCCGGATTCCGGGTCTGGCGGCGGTTCTCGTCGGAGAGAACAAAGCTTCCCAGGTCTATGTGCGGACCAAGGAGAGAACCTCTCAACAGCTCGGCCTGTCTTCGCGCGTCCTGAAGCTGCCCGCGGAGATCGACGCGCCATCCCTCGAGAAACACATCCGGGAGCTGAACCTGGACGAAGACATCGACGGCATCCTCGTCCAGCTTCCCCTCCCCGGACACCTGGACCCCTGGGAGGTCGTCAGCGCCATCGACCCCCGCAAGGATGTGGACGGCATCCACCCCGTCACCCTCGGACGCCTGGTGCAGAACCAGGATGTCTTCAAGACCTGCACGCCGCAGGGCGTCCTGGAGTTGCTCAAACACCATGGCATCCCCCTGGAGGGCAAAGAGGTGGCGGTCATCGGACGGAGCCTGATCGTGGGCAAGCCCCTGGCCATTATGCTCACCAACGAGAACGCGACGGTCACCGTCTGCCACAGCAAGACCCGGGGCCTCGCCGGCGTCGTCTCCCGGGCGGACATCGTCGTGGCGGCCATGGGCCGGCCCGCCTTCGTCACCCCGGACTTCGTCAAGCGGGGGGCGGTTGTCGTGGACGTGGGCATCAACTCCGTCTCGGACGAGCGGATGATCGGGGAGCTTTTCGGCGACGACCCGACGCGCCGCAAGGATTTGGCCGACAAGGGCTACACCCTCGTCGGCGACGTCCACCCCGCCGTATTCGACAAGGCCTCGGCCATGACCCCTGTTCCGGGCGGGGTCGGCCTTCTAACCGTGGCCGCCCTGATGAAGAACACGCTCGAGGCCTTTCGGCGGCTCAAAGGATTGGAGTGAGTTTTTACGACACCCGGGCGGCATTCTGAGTTGCGGGCAAGGGGAAGGCCTCGGCGCCTGGCGGGGAAGCCCGGGAACAAGGGCATGGGTTTCGGCCTCGCTCACGGGCCGGATTTTTCACGCCCTCCCTCGCGCTCTTCTCGGGGGCTCCGCAACTCGCCCCCCCGACCGCTCCGGAGACAGCTTCCTTTTGCCCCCCTGTTTCTCCAGGGGGGACACAAGGGGGGGTAAATATCACTTAGGTCAATCGGGAGCTGTCTCCGGGGGGCTCAGACATGCTCGCCGGCCGGCTGAGCTGAGCCCCCGGAGGGGGCGAATCGCGAAGCCGACCGAGAAATCCGGAGCTTCCGCAGCGATTGGAACCCCGTCAGGCGATGAAGCTCTCCCCTTGCCCTAATTCTGATGTCTTATTGAAGTTGATGCGTGAATACTCGTCGCCGCGCTCCAAAATGGCCGGGATGTTGTCAGGGGCGGTGCTTTATGCTAAACTGCGGCTCTCATACCAGCCGGAGAGTGAAACGATATGCCTAAGACTTGCGACATATGCGGAAAGGGCCCGATGATCGGGCTCAGCCGAAGCCATTCCAATCGCGCCACGCAAAAAAAATGGAAGCCCAACCTTCAGCACGTTAAGGCCAGGACGGCCAAGGGGCCGCGCATGATCTGGGCCTGTTCCCGCTGCCTCCGCTCGGGCCGTGTTGTAAAGGCTCTTTAACCCTCCCCCTAGATTCTTTCCACTGACGCGACGCCCTTGATCTTTCTCAGGCGGACGGCCACGTCCTCGAAATGCCGGATGTCCCGGACATCCAGGACGAGCCGGACATCGATTTTTCCCTCGGCCAGCGTCGAGGCCTCGGCCTTCCAGATGTTGGTCCCGGCCTCGGTGACGACGGCCGTGACTTTGGCCAGCATGCCCGGTGCGTCGGCGGCCGCGACGCGCAGCTTGGCCCGGAACGTCTTTCCGGAGAAGCTGTCCCAGGAGACTTCCACGAGGCGCTGGCTGTTGAGGACTTCTTTCTTCATCAGGGGGCAGCGCAGGGCATGGGCCGTGATCCCCTTGCCGGCGGTGATGTACCCGATGATCGGCTCCCCGCGCACGGGAGCGCAGCATCGGGCCAGGCGGAAGAGCGAGCCCGTGACGCCCCGGCCTTCGATTGCGGGCCGCGGACGGGGAAAGGGCAAAATCCTTTTTTTCTCCGCCGGCCCCCCGGGAGCCTGGACGAGCTTTTCCAGGAATCGCGCGTCGAGCAGGACACGCCCGCGCCCGAGCTGCCCGAAGAAATCTTCAAGGGACTTGACGGGCGCCGGGCTGATTTTGGCCAGGCGCCGGAGCAGGCCGTCCTCGCGGCGGAGCTCGGCGGGAAGCTGCCGCCTCCTCATTTTCCGCTCCCAGAGCCTCTTGCCCAGGGCTACGCTCCCCTCCC
>CAZFTV010000053.1:0-10571 GCA_964521765.1 uncultured Eubacteriales bacterium | reverse complement strand
TAAAAAAAAGATGTTACAGCTCAAGCAACAGGCAGGTCAGGAGCGCGGTCCGGTCGACCAGAGAAGACAGGAGGACGTGTTCGTTTTCGGCGTGAATTCCCCCTCCGTCCGGACCGAGGCCGTCCAAGGTCGGAAGGCCGAGGCTCGAGGCAAGAGATGCGTCCGACCCGCCGCCTGTTTTTCCCTCTCTCAGGTTTAGGCCCATTCCGGCCGCTATGCGGCGGGCGCGCCTAAAAAGCCGGCGCGACACGTCCGTTCTCTCCAGGGGGGGCGTCTCGCTTTGGAGACGGAAAGCGACGCGGGCGCCCGCCTGAACGGGCTTGAACGCGGCGAAGGTATCGAGGATCACTTTTCTCTCCTCGGCCCTCCAGAAGCGGACGTCGAGGATCGCCGTGGCGCGTTCGGCCACAACGTTCGCCGCCCGGCCTCCCTCGACTCGACCGATGTTGACCGTCGTTCCTCCCCGCCGCAGGCGCCGCAGGCGGAGAAGCTGGCGCATCATCTCCTCGAGGGCATTGACTCCGGCTTGGGGAGAGCCGGCGTGGGCCTGCCTTCCGTAGGTATCAAGACGGATGACGAGTCGGCCCTTGCGGCGCGTCTTGAGCGCTCCGCCCGGCAGGCAGGGCTCGAGGCACAGAACGGCATCGGAGGCCAGGGATTGGCAACGGATGATGCGGTTGGCCTCCGGGTTTCCGGTTTCCTCCGCAGAGTTGATGAGCAGCCGTATCGGCCGCCGCGGCTCGAGGCGAAGGCGGCCGAGGGCTTTCAGGGCGAAACAGGACTGGACTAGGCCGGCCTTCATGTCCAGAGCGCCCGGACCGTAGAGCCTGTCTCCCTTGATCCTGAGGGGCCTCAGGGAGAGGGCGCCCACCGGCCAGACCGTGTCGCTGTGCGCCAGAAGCAGCAGGGGCTTGGCGCCGGGGAGCGTCTTCCGCGGTCTCAGGTCGATGAGGAAGAGGTCGCCGACCGACGCGGCCGGGAGGCGCTTCACGCTTAAGCCCTGTCGGCGCAGGAACGAGACAACGGCGAATGTGCAGCGGTCCACGGCGGCTTTGTCCTCGGTAGGAGATTCAAGCCGGACGAGAGTCTTGAGAAACCCGGCCATCTCTGCGCTCCAAGAATGAAAAAGCGTCTGCAAGGAGAGGCCGGGATGGGGGCCGTTCGACCCAATGCTCATGGGCATTCAGTATAGCATGTCCGAAACAGGATTTTAATTTGACTATGTCCCGGGTCGTCGAACATGCTAATATAGAAAAGTGAAAGCTCAGGGAATCCGAATCTGTTTGGTGATAGCTTTTTTTCTGTCATCGGCCGCAGGCGCCGCCGCTGAACGGCGCACGTCCGGCCTGGAAGCTTTCGGCGGCATGATTTTTCCCGTTCCAGAGACCCTGGACCGAGGCCTGGTCACTGGCTTCGGGTTCACTTGGCCCCTGGCCCGGTACACGCGCGTGGGCGTCCATTTCCTGTACGCAAGCATTTCCAGCCGGGGCGAGGCCGACGGCCTGCTCGAGGGAAGGCTGACGCTCACCCCGTTTCTCGTCTTCCTGCGTCAGGACATCGCCCTGGGCTCAAGACTGGCTTTTCACCTCACCGGAGGAGGAGGAATCCTTTTCGCCCGCCTCCGGGAAGACGTCATCACCATCCCCGAAGTCACCATCAGCCAGCACCTGCCGAACAGCGCCGCGCTCCATGCCTCCGCCCGGCTGTCGCTCTCGCTGACCGAGAGCCTGGCTCTTTTCGGCCAGGGCGGCTATCTCTTCTGCCGAACGACGGGCACGACCACCATCCGGGACATGAATCTCGGCGTTTCCGGCCAGGAATTCACCGCGGACTTGAGCTCGTTGCACGGCGTTGCGGGCCTTGTTTTAAATTTTTAGTTAGAAGGAGGAAGGAACACGTGAGCATCTTCTCCTTTCTCATCATGCTGTTTATCGCCTCGATCACCGGCTCCATAGGCGCCAGCTTGGTCGGGCGGCGCAATACGGGCTGCCTGCCCTCGATCGCCCTGGGATTCATCGGCGCGGTCATAGGCATTTATATCGCCCAACAGCTGAACCTGCCCCGTTTCTGGACATTGACCTTCGGAGGGCACCCGTTTCCCATCGTCTGGGCCGTCATCGGCTCGGCCTTGTTCGTGGCGGTGCTTAACCTGTTCAGCAAGCGTTGATGAGGCGCCGAGTTTCCCGAAGCGCTCCCTCCGGTCAGAAGCCGGGCCGGGCGGAGAGAACTGGAGGAGGGTTGAGGCTTGACCGGGACTTGACCAGGATCCGGAAAGCGTTCCCCGTTCTCGAGCGCGGAGTTTACCTCATCAGCAACTCCCTCGGCGCCGTGCCCATCACGGCTCGCGCCGCGCTCCTGGATTACTATGAGATCTGGGCCCGTGAGGGCGTGAAAGCCTGGGAAAAAACATGGTGGGATCTGGGGATCCAGGTCGGCGACCGTGTGGCCAAAATCATCGGGGCGCGTCCGGGAACAGTAACGATGATGACCAACGCCACACAAGCCCATTGGACGGCCTTGTCCACGCGCTTCCTGCCGGAGGCGACGGGCAGTCGGCGGAAGGTCGTCCTCAGCGACCAGGATTTCCCTTCCATGATTTATGCGGTCCAGGAAATCAGCCGGGCCCTGAATTGGGAGCCGGTCATTGTCCCGGGCAGGGGAGCGGCGTTCGACATCGGCCCCCTGCTCGAAGCCATTGACGACCGAACGCTGTTCGTGGCCACTTCCCACGTTCATTACAAGACCGCCTGCATTCAGGACATCCGGGAAATTTGCGTTCGGGCACGACGCCACGGAGCGCTGTCCCTCATCGACGGATATCATGCGCCGGGCGTGATCCCGGTCGATGTCCAGGGCTTGGGAGCGGACTTCTACGTGGGAGGATGCCTGAAATGGCTGTGCGGCGGGCCCGGGACGGCGTTCCTCTATGTCCGTCCGGAGACTTCAACCCGGGCGCGTCCGGCGCTGACGGGCTGGGCCGCGCACCGGGCTCCGTTTCTTTTCAACCTCCGCATGGCTTTCGCGG
The DNA here is from genome assembly GCA_964521765.1 of uncultured Eubacteriales bacterium. GTDB lineage: Bacteria > Acidobacteriota > Aminicenantia > Aminicenantales > JAFGAV01 > JAFGAV01. The sequence goes on along the minus strand of CAZFTV010000053.1, from coordinate 7,546 downwards.
AAAAAAGCCGCGGCTTCCAATCCGGATCGCCTCCCGTGCCCTGCCTGTACACCGCGCGGGCGGGCCTGGACATGATCAGCAGAGTGGGACTGCGCGAGATACGGGCGAAATCCCTGCGCCTGACGGGCCTCCTCATATCGCGGGCCGAGGAGCGCGGCTATCCTCTCCTGACTCCGCGAGGAGAAAACCGTCGTGCGGGGCACGTGGCTTTTCATGTTCCTCACGGCCTGGCGGTGAAGCTCGCCCTGGATGAGCGCGGCGTCATGACGGATTTCAGGAAAGGGGGCTACGGGGAAGTCGATGTCCTGAGAGTCGGCCCGCATTTCTACAACTCGGAAGATGAAGTCGAGGTTCTTTTCCGGGAGCTCGATCGGATTTTGAGCGGAGGAGCGCACAAGAAATTCCTCCGCTCGCGAGTCTCCGTATCCTAAGCCGATGAATGATTATCAGAGAGACAACCCGAGATCGTCCATGACCGCCCAGCGCAAAGCCCCACCCCTTGCGATTTTCCCGGCTTTATTTTCCGTGCTTTTCCTAGTCCTTTCCGCATGGCCGTGCACGATCGCCGTCGTCAGCGGGCGGGCCACTGCGGACGGACGCCCCCTGCTCTGGAAAAACAGGGATGTCGATGAGCAGGATAATCTGCTGAAATTCTACCGGGGGCAATTATTCGACTATCTCGGCCTGGCTCATGTGAGCCAGACGGATAGCGTTTGGGGAGGCCTCAATTCCTCGGGATTTGCCGTCGTCAATTCCGTCTCCTACGACCTGGAAGGCTCATCGTCTGGAGACAACGGCCGGTTCATGAAGCAAGCCCTGGAGTCGTGCGCCACGGTCGATGACTTCGAGGCGCTTCTTCAGGCCACGAACTCCGCCGGCCGGCGCACGCAGGCGAATTTCGGGGTGATCGACGCCTCGGGCGGTGCCGCGGTGTTCGAGACGGGCAACACGAGCTACACGCGTTTCGAGGCCAAGGATGAGCCCTCGGGTTACATCATCAGGACTAATTTCGCTCTGACCGGGGTGCGGCCGGAGGAGGGAAGCGGGTTTGTGCGTTTTGACCGCGCTCGCCTGCTGATGGCCGCCGTCGAGGAAGGCTCGCTCGATGCCCCAACCATCCTCGAGCAAGCTGCCCGGGACCTGGTGAACGACATGGTCGACCCCTACCCTCTCCCTTATGAAGGCAGCCAGGAGGGGCATCCCGTCGGATACATCCGCACGCAGTACTCGATCAACCGCTATCGGACCGCCTCCTGTCTGCTCATTCACGGCGTCCGGACGGGCGAAAACCCGATTCTCTCCACCCTGTGGTGCATCCTGGGAGAGCCCGTCTGCGGCGTGGCGCTGCCCCTGTGGGTTCATGCCGGTTCCGTCCCCGCCGAGCAGACCGGAAGCCAGACGGCTCCGATGCGCGACCTCGTCTTGCGGAGGGAAGGGGAGTGCTACACCGATGCCTCCAACTCTCAGTATCTTGACACGCTGCGCCTGGTTTCAGGCGACGGACGAGGAATGATGGTCCTGGCCAGGGCTGTTGAGGACACGGTTTTTCTCGCCGCCGAGCATGCCCTCGAATCCTGGAGGAGCTCTTCGCCGACGGCCGGGGAAGCCGCCGAGTTCCAGGCCCTGCTCAGCTCCTGGACGTATCAAACGCTCAGTCGATGGTCATGGTTCTAAGCATGCCAAGAAAAGTCTTCCGCGCGCTCAGCCTGACCCTTGGGGTGGTCCTGGCCATTCCGCTCGGCAAGGGGGAAGTCTATTATCCCTGGAAAGAAACGGCCGTGGGGGCGCTTCATGCTCCGGCCTGGGCCGGACTTGTCCTGGCGCCCCATCCCGGCGCCGTGTTCGCCTTCCAGCTTCGCGTGGAGAAAAAAGACCGGCCCTTGAAAACCGAGAATGAGAAATCCGCGGCCGAGGGACAGGATTTCTTTTACCTCGTCTCGGAGATGGGCCCTCATTCCCCGGACGGCCAGTATGCCCGGGTCGCTTTCGACATGAGCCTGCCCTTCGGCCTGGGCAAGAACACGCCCATACTCATCAAGCCCTCCAGATCCAGGGACACTCTGACCATGGAATGGTGTCGGGTGAACGAGAACCTGGTCATCGGTTGCGTGACCGGACCGGCCGACATCGACCTTCAGCTGATCCATTATCTTCCCTGGGAAAGCAAGGGTCGCTACAGGATTTTGTCCGACGGCCGCGTGCAGGGGGAGGTGCGGGAACCCAAGGCCTGCCACTACCTCTTCTGGTCGGACAGGCAGGGCCTTCCCCAATCGTCCGGCCCCGAGGCGGACCGCCTGGCTGTTTCATTTTCCATGAAAAAGGAGAGGAGTGTTTATTTCGCCGCCGGAGCGATGGAGGACACGAAGCTGCTTTCCAACCGGGTCTACCGTTATCAGAACCGGAAGGCCATCAGCAATATTCTGCAGGAAGAAAAAGACCGCTACCAGAGAAAGCGGGTCAAGGTGTCCGGCCGGGACCAAAGACTGGCGGAGTCCATCACCAACAATTTGTTCTGGATGACGCTCTATCAACCCGACCACCACCGCTTGTACACTCCCGCCGGCCGCTCCTGGATCTTCCCCAGGCCGGACGGACAGCCTGACCACTGGACGATTTTCGAGTGGGATTCTTTCTTCAACGCGCTCGAGGCCGCCGTCGAGAGCGAAAAGCATGCCAAGGACATCGTCCGGGCGGTGCTCGATACCCAGTACCCGAACGGCAACATCCCCAACTGGAGAAGCCGCTCTTCGGGCACTCCCGATAGGTCCCAACCGCCCGTGGGCGCTTATGTCGTGCTCAAGCTCTTCCAGAGGTTCGGCGACCTCGCCTTCCTGAAATCCTGTTATCCCGCCCTGAAGAGCTGGCACGCCTTCTGGAAGGCGAAAAAGCCCAACGGCCAGGCCCGGCGCGACGGCAATGGAGACGGCCTGCTGGAATGGGGCAGCGACCGCGTGCTTCTCGCCGAGAGCATGCCGCCCTGGGAGAAAGACGCCGACGGGAAGCAGAGGGCCATGTGGGAATCAGGGCAGGACGACCTGCCCAACTGGGACGAGGCGGGTTTCAGTGAGGCCGCCGGGACGATGACCATGAACTGCCTGGACCTCAACAGCCTCTATGCCCTGGACGCCTGGTGCCTGGCTCAGATGGCCAACATCCTCAACCTGAGGCAGGACCAGGAGCGCTACCAGGCCGAGTACGAACAGATGCGGTCCCTGATCAACAGGCTGTTATGGAACGACCGCGAGAAGTTTTATTTCGACCGCCACTGGGACGGAAAATTCTCGGCGCGCAAGGCCGCCTCGAATTTCTACCCCCTCCTGGCCCGCATCCCCGACGAGCGGCACGCCCTGCAGATGCAGAAGCACCTCCTCAATCCTCGCGAGTTCTGGGGTGATTTCATCCTGCCCACGATTTCCCGCGACGATCCGGCTTTCAAGGACCAGCAGTACTGGCGCGGCACGATCTGGCCGCCGACCAATTACCTCGTCTACCAAGGCCTCAAGGCTTACGGCTTTGATACCGTCGCCTCGGAGTTCGCGCGCAAAAGCGCCGCCCTCTTTCTGCGCAGCTGGTCGAATTTCCAGCTCTGCCCGGAGAATTTCGATTCCCGGACGGGAGAAGCCGGGGGGCAGCGCTATCAGAGCTGGGGGCCTTTATTTTCCCTGATCGCCATCGAAGATTATCTGGACTTCACTCCCTGGGAGGGGTTCCGCTTCGGGATGATCAAGCCCGAACGCAGGAGCAGCGTGGACCGCCTGGCCGTGCAGGGGCGCCACTACGGTGTTTTCGTCTCGGCCAAGGAAATCCGGCTCGAGGAAGAGGGCCGGGAAATCTTGACCATCGACGGAGGAGCCGTCATCCGGCATTTCCTGTATTCCGATAGCGAGGTGTCCTTCGACATCTCGAGCCTCGAGCCCAGAGAGGTCAAGATTCGCTTTCTCAAGGAAGGCAAATACCAGTTCCTGTTCAACAGCCAGGTGAAGCGCGTCTTTCGGGGCAAATCGCTCAGCTTCGATATCCCCGAGGGCTTGCACAACATCCTCGTTCTTCTTCTCTCGGAACAGAAGTGAAGGGACGGCGGTGCGCTACCGGGCCGGCAGGCTCTCAAGGTAAGCCCGCCTGAGCGTATCGCCCCTCACCCCCCGGCGCAAGGCCTCCAGGGCCAGAATTTCGTCGGGCGGGATATTGCCCAGGTTGACGTTCAGCCCGAACCGGAGGATGAGGTCCTGCTGCTGATTTTTGAGCGGCGCCTCCCAGAGAAGATCGTTGACGTCGGAGACGCCCGCCGCGATCTGTTCCACCTCTTCCCGGCGTGTCTTGCCCTCGGAGTCGAAGATGCCCACGCCCTTTCCGGCTTCACGCGCCTCGATGATCACCTTGAACGCGCCGTTGTCCAGGTCCTCTCGAATGAGGGTCTGGAGATGCGAAAGGGGAGGCGCGTCCCGGGGGTCTTTTTTGCCGACCTCGCTGATGACCCGGAAACCCGCCTCTCGGGAGCGGCGAATGATCCGCGCGCGGTCCTCGATCGGAACATCGATGGTGCCGTCCGAGACCTCGATGGCTGAGAAGCCGAGATCGCGGGCCCGCTCCAGATACCCGTCCAGGACTCCCTGCCAGAAAGCGACCTCCAGGAACGTCCCCCCTGGCATGGAAAGAACATTCGCTTCGGCCAGAAGGCGATTCTTGGCTTGGAGCAGGGTCCGGTCATAGAAGGCCGAGGTGCCGAATGTCAGCTTGACGATATCGATGACGTCGCCGGCGACTTCGAGCAAGTCCCGCACCGCGGCGAGGCCCAGCCCCTTGTCGATGACCATGGTCAAACCGGAAGCGCGGGGCTTGGCGGCCCGGCCGCTCATCGGAAGTTCGATGACTCCCTCCCAGGCTTTATTTTTCATCTTGATTTTCTCCTAGACGGATTCGAGCAGGCTTCCCCAGCAATGGGCCGGGTCGGACAGCGCGGAAAACGAGGCGCGGAGCGAGGGATGCCCGGCGAGCCGCGCGGAAGCCTCCAGGCGGCGCCCGGCCAGAGGCGCGCTGTCCAGGCCGGGAAGGACGAGACGATCGTAGAGAATGACCGGCTCGCTGATTTTTTGGGAGATGTTCTCGAAGATCAGCCGCGTGACGAGCCTCGGGTCGTCGAGGACCGCCAGCCGGCATTCTCCCAGGCCCTCTTCGATGCGCGGGAAGAGGAGGATCACCTCGGGATCGCGAAGCATCGCGCTCTCAGCCCGATATCCAGCCAGGTCGACGGCCGTTTTTCCCAGCCAGGCCTCATCCCCGGAAACGGAAAGGCCCTGCGGTTTGAAGCGGGGAAAATGACGCGTCAGCGTTTCCAGGCGGACATTATCCACCAGGGAACCCATGAACCACCTCACGGAATCAGCTTCCAGGGCGAAATGGACGGTCTCGGTGGAGAACAGCTTCAGCCCCCGCTCAAGGGCGCTGAGGAGGTAAACCGTCTTGCCGCTCCCGGGCCCGCCGGCGACGACATAGAGCCGGTTGCGCTCCGGCCGCCACAAGCCGCAGGCGTGCAGGCTGTATACGCCGTGAACACGCTCCAGGAGGAAAAGGGCGTAGCGGTAAAGGAACCCCTGGTTGCCCCACAGGCTGAACCTCAAATCCGAGGCGTCGGCTTCCAGGGCGCTCCAGGGGCCGCGGAAGCGGACGACTTCCGGAGTCAAATCGCATTCCGGACTTCCCGAAACGGTCTCTTCCAAAACGACCCGGCCGTCTTCTCCGCCGCTGAAGGGGATTTCCTCAACGAGGTGGAAATCCGTCAGGAGGGATTTCACCTCCAGCGGAAACGGAAGGCAGGGCAGGAGCCCGGGCGACGTGGAGACCACTCCGACCGTCGCTTTGAGGATCTTGAGGGCTGTGCGGAACATGATGAGGCTAACCTATATCATAAAGACGAGGCGGCGGACACCCTCTTGTTTGCCCGCTGCTCCGGCGCTCCTTTCCGGACGCGGAGAGCGGCTCAGCCTTTTTGACGGCTGTATGAATAGCGACAGCTCCGAAGAAATCATGCTGATAAGTGACGCGCTCAAAACCGGATGTCCTGAGGATCCCGGCCAGGACCGGAGCTTCGTAGAACCTCGGAATGGTCGAAGAGAGATACGCATAGCCGGACGGAGAGCCTGAGATCGCGCGTCCCAGCGGCTTGACCGCGGTCCGGACATAGAGATGGAACAGAGTCCTGAGGAATCGATTCGGGGGCTGGCTCGTCTCCAGGTTGACGAGCCGGCCTCCCGGGCGCAGGACCCTGCACACTTCATGAAAACACTCTTGAAGGGCCGGCCGGTCGAGGTTGATGTTCCGCGTGGCGAAGGAGATCGTCGCCAAGTCGAAAGACGCGTCGGGAAAGGGCAGGCGCGGGAGCTCGGAGCAGACCCGGTCGAAAGGCCGGCGCGTCGCTTTGCGGGAGGCGAAACGCAGCATGGGCATCGAGAAGTCGGAGGCCGTGACCTTGACTCCCCGGGGCGCGACGCGGGTCAGGGCCCTGGCCATGTCTCCCGTCCCGGAGCAGACGTCCAGCCAGCGCCGCCCGCCGCCGCGGCGCGCCAGACGCGCCGCCCGTTTCCGCCAGGCGACATCCAAGCCGAGAGTCAGGAGCCTGTTGACCAGGTCATAGGTCGGTCCGACAGCGGAGAAGATGCGCTTGATCGCGTCGGCCCTGGATGTCATGGCCTCTCCGCCTCGGCTTTCCACCCCGTATTGTATCGCAACTCGAGTTTTTCGTGCGGGGACCGCTTGGTCCGGAAAATGGACTCTCGCTTTTTGTTCTGATAAAATTCTTGACTCGACCTGGAACGAGGGAGAGGGAGAGTGATCCGGAGGGTCGAGGGAGGACGCATATGAGGAACATGAGATGGCGGGAATCTTCGGCGCTCAGGGCATTATTCTTAGGCGTTGTTTTCCTGGCTTTGGCTCAGGTATCGGTCTCAAGCCAGGGAAAGCCTGATTATGATGTCCTCATCCTCGGAGCCCTAATCTACGACGGCTCCGGCGGCGCGCCTTTTCAGGCGGATATCGGCGTCAAGGACGGCCGGATAGCCCGGGTGGCCAAGGGACTGCGCGTCCCGGCCCGGAGAGTGATCGACGCGCACGGCCTGGTCGCAACGCCTGGTTTCATAGACATGCACACCCATGTGGACGAGGATATGGTCTTTCCCGAACACCGGGCGGCCTTAAACTACCTCAAACAGGGCGTGACGACCGTCGTCGTCGGGCAGTGCGGCGGAAGCGCCTGGCCGTACTTCGAAAAAGCCAAAGACCAGGTCGAACGATTCACTTCGGAGGGAGTCGGGCCCAACACGGCGCTGCTCGTCGGCCACGGTGACTCGCGGCAACCGATCGTTGTAACGATGATCGCCGGCGTGCGTGGCAAACAAGGGATCCTCGCTGAGCGAGAACTCCCAACTATCGCGAATCGCCTGACGATCTTTTAAAGCTATGGCCGGTCTGGACTAAAAAGGAACCTTATGACAAGGAAAACAGATTGCTCTGGCTTGCTGACAAGAATCATCTGACTCAGCAGAATCCCGAT
>CAZFTV010000052.1:0-10658 GCA_964521765.1 uncultured Eubacteriales bacterium | reverse complement strand
CGTGCCCTCGGCCGTGATCTGGGGCGTCGCCCGGAGCTCGAGGGCGGCGTTGACGAAACGGGTCGTGACCGTGAAATTGGTCATCGTCTGGATGGGGATCTGGCGGCCTTGGATGATCTCGGCCTCCTTATTGTTCTGGGCGGTCACCTTGGGACAGGAGATGATGCGCCCCTGGCCGCTGGTTTCCATGGCCGACAGAGTGGCGTCCAAGCGGAACGTGTCCAGGATATTAGCCAGCGACAAGCCCAGGGCCGTCGTAAAGGTCGGCGCGGGCAGGTTGATGGCATATCCGCCCAACGGTCCCGCCAGCCCCTTGGTCACCTGGCCCCGGGGAATGAGGCTGCCGTCGACGACGGCCTGATTGGGAAACTGCAGGTTGGTCTGATTGCCGTAGAAGGAGTCGGCCTGGCCCAGAAATCCCCACTGAAAGCCGAGGTTCCGGACGAAGGTGGATGTGGCCTCGACGATCCGGGCTTCGATGGACACTTGGGGCGTGGCCGTATCCATCAAGCTGATGAGCTTTTCCAAGAGCTCCATCCGGTTTCGGACTTCCGAGACAATCAGGGTGTTCGTCCGCTCGTCGACGTCGATCTTGCCCCGGCTGGATTTCTTTTGCTGCAGGAGCCGTTCCGCGTCCCGGGCCTTGGAGTAGGACAGGGTGAAGGTTTTGGTCATCAGGGGGCCGCTCAGTTCGCGGCTCTCCCTCATCTTGGTCTCGTCCTCGCTCTCGCGGGTCAGGACCGCCATGGGGGCGATGCGCAGGACGTTGCCCTCCAGGACCTTGCCCATCTTATTGGTTCGGAGGATGGCGTCCAGAATCTGGTCCCAGGGGACGTATTCAAAGTTGCAGGTGACGCGGCCGCGCACGTCCGGGTCGAAGATGACATTCAAGCCGGCGAATTCGCCGAGGTAAAGGATGATATCCCTCAAGTCCTGGTCCTTGACTTTGACGCTCAGGACTTCCCCCCCGAATTTCGTCTCCTCGCCGCTTAAGACCTGGGCTTTAAAGGGAGGCGCAGTCTCCTCGGGAGCGGTTTTCTTAGCGACCTTGTTTTCAACCGGCGGTTCTTGGGCGGGCGGCTTGCTCTCCTTCGCGGGTTCGACCGTTTTCAGGGGAGCGGAAGTGGAGGCGGATGTCGGGGCGGGTTGGGAGTTTGTCTGGGGTCCGAAAAAGGACACGGTCAGCAGGCGCTCTCCGGCGTCGATGCTGTAGGCCGCGGGCTCATCCATGTCGAAAACCAGCCGGGTGATGGTGAATGGGTTCTGTTGCTGGAATTGTCCCACTTTGAACCTGGACACTCCAGCCGTTCCGACCGGATAAAGGGAGGTGGACCGGTCGTAGACCGTGTCGAAGAGATCCACCACCAGCCGCAGGGGATTGCTCATGGCGAAAACGTGGTGCGGCGTGCGGTGGTCGACCGCGGCCTTCACCCGAACGCCGCCGGTCTCGCGGACGACGCTGACATCCCTTAGGCCGGAGGTGACGACTGTCCGCTGGGACAGCTCCTGGCGGAAGGCGGGGTCCAGGACATCCTCAGTCTGGGGGTCGAGGATCTTGTTCATCTCCAGGACCGTTTGCGCCGGCGTCGAGGAGACGCGGAAAAACGCCTGTTCCTTCAGGCTCAGATAGAACTTTAGGAGGCCATGGCTGTTGGGCACGAACTTGATTTCCTCGAAGAGGGGTTCACCCTGGGTGGAAACCTCAAGCTCGGAGGGAATGCTGGCGTTTTCCATCTCGAGGACCAGGGTGCGGGGCAGGATGAGGGAATAGGCGGCCTGAGAGATCTTGAGCTGGCCGTCGGTCTGAAGGATGATCTTGGGACTGACCGAGCTCGGCTGGACGAGGACCTTCTGTATCTGGACCGGTGAGTCGGCGTTCTGGGCGTAGCCAGCCAGGAAGAGGATGCCACAGACCAGCGGCCAGGCCTGATACCATTTTTTCCTTTTCATGTTAGGGCTCCTCCTGGGAGATTTCTTTTATGACATCCCGGGGTCTGGGCAGGCTGACGCCCCGGTCTGAGGTTTTTCGGAACATGACGCTCGACTCGCCCACGGAGACGACATAGCCGTCGGAGAATTTATCGCCCGTTTGGATTCGGTGGGGAAATCCCTGGGGCCCGGTGGTAACCAGGCCGTAGAGCTTGCCCCTGGCCCGGATGATGCCGATCAGGATCAGGTCGTCGATGGACGCCTGGGGGCTTTTCGATGTGCTGGACTTGTCGGAGACATCCGTTCCGGCGAGAAGGTCTTTAAAGGGGTCGCGTTTTCCGCTGGAGGTGTAGAGGACGGGAGCCGATTCGAGGGACGGCTGTGCGGGCGCGGCGGCCGTCGATGGTTTCTGTTCCTGCTCCTGGCCGCTCAGGCCGAGCCAGGCGCAGCCGAGCACAAGAAGCAGCAAGGCCGGCAGAGGCGGGTTGCGTTTCATGTTATATCCCCTCCAGCTCGTCTTTCCTGGCGGATTTTTTCGCGGCGGGATTGGTCGCGGTTTTCTTGGGGGGCTTCTTCCCCGAAGCCGGCGTCTCGGGAGGCGGTGTCTCCAGGAATATGTAAGTTTTGGAGGTGAAGCTGGCGGAGATCGTGGACATTTCCGTTTGCTTGGAGAGAGATTTGATGGCGAACTTCTCGATGGTGAACAGCCTGGAGAACCGGCTCAAGCGGTCGAAGAAGACGCCCAGGTTATTGTAATTGCCCGTGACTTCGATGGGGATGGGCCATTCGGCGTAGAATTCCCGGGGCGTCTCTCCCCGGGGGGTGAACTTGGTGATGTTCAACCGGTTGCTGTAAGCCAGCGCCTGGAACTGGGAGAGAATGTCGCTGATCTCGCGTTTCTCGGGGATGATGGCCTCCAGTCCCTTGAGCGTGACTTGGAGCGTATTCAACTCCTGCTCGATCTTGTCCATCTCCCGTTTCTTCTGGCGGAGCTTGGTCACTTCCGCTTCCATGGTTTCTCTCTGCTCCTTGATGGTCTTGAGCTGGACGGATTTGGGCTTGTAGTAAAAGAAGAAGAACACGCCGCACAAGACGATGGCGATGGCGATGGTGACGACCAGGCTTTGTTGTTTCATGTCGTCCTCCGCTTGGCGGGGGATGTGCGCTTGGCGGGGCTCGGGCGCCGGCAGGGTGCCGTAAATGGCATTGAGATTGAACTCCAGGAACGACTCATTCCGCTGAGTCCTCTGGGTGATTTCGGACAGGTTTACCGAGCTGAACATCCCGCAATTTTCCAGGTTTCTGATGTACTCGGCGATCATGGTGTTGGAGAGGGCCCGGCCCTTCATCCGCAGCAGCTGATTTTCGTAGTTCACTTCAGTGAGCCAGACCCAATCGGGCAGGTTTTTGCTCAACCCGTCCATGATGCGGACGGCGATTTCTTTCTGGGATTTGAGCTGGGTGATGAGGCCGATCTTCTTTTCCGCGGTCGATTTCTGGGATTCCAGTTGTTCGAGCTTGGCGAGGACGTTCGTCAGCTTGCGCTTGTCTTCTTCGGCCAGACGCAGGAGGTTCTTCTCCTTGGACAGGGACCGCATCTGCAATAATGCCGCCGCGCCGATAGCCACCACCGCCAGGAGCAAAATCAGGGCCGGGGTGGAGGATTTGCGCGGCGTTTCAAGGGTGGGTTCTTTGAGGGGGCTCTCCAGGGCGGGAGTGAGAACGATGTCTTTTTTCTCGGGGTTGAAAAGGTTGATGCGTATCATTTTTGTTTGTCCATGGTGCGGGTGGCGAGGCCGGTGGCCACGGCGAAGACGAGGGGCATCTTCTGATAGTAAACAGGGTTGAGGCGGCTCTCGTTGTAGTGGATGTGCCGGAAGGGATCGAGCAGCCGCGTGGGCGTCTGGAAAGCCCTCTCAATAGCGCCGGGCATCGTTTTCAGGCCGGCCAGCCCTCCGCTGAGAAATATAAAATCGATTTTTTTCGTCTGGTTTTTCTCGGCGGTATAGTAGGAGAGCGTCTTGTCGACTTCCACGAGCATGTCCCCGATATTCCTCTCCAGGATGTCGTTCATCTGCTCGGGGTTGTGGCTCCCGGCCGGCGCGCCCTGCAGGAGTTTTTCGGCCTCTTCGAAGCTGACGTCCATTTCCTTGCTCAGGTTCTCGGCGAAGAAAAACCCCCCCAGGTCCAGGTCGCGGAACACCTGGGGTATGCCGCGCTCGACGACGACGACGTTGGTCACATGGGCCCCCAGGTTGACCAGGGCCGCGGTTTTTTCCCGAAACAGGTCGGGATAGTTGACCTCGTAAGAATTGATCAGGCCGAACCCATCCACTTCTACGGCCAGGAGGTTCTTCTGAGCTTGGTAGACCACGTTGCTGTAGGCGATGATTTTATCCTTCTTGACGGCAACGAGGAGGATGTCCAGGTTGTCGTCGGGCGAGGCGGGGATGGGGTTGAGGACGGCGTAATCGACGCTGGTTTCCTCGAAGGGGTAGGGGATGTTGTGTTTGGCTTCCCACATGATGGATTCGGCCATCTCCTCGGACTTCATCTGGGGCAGGGCGATTTTTTTGACGATGACCGAATTTCCCGAGAGGGAGATGAGGACGTTCTTGTTGGAGATTTTCCCCGCCTCGAAGGCCGCCTTCAGCGCGTCGGAGACGGCCGCGCTGTCGATGATCGTCCCCTCGACGATGGCGTCCCGAGGCAGGGTTTCGTATCCGGCGCGGACGACCTGGTAGAGGAGAGAATCCCCCCTTTTCTTGATCTCGAGCTCTATGGCCTTGATGGCATAGGACCCGATGTCGACCGCCACGATGTTTTTGCTCTTATTGAGTCCGAACATCATTCTTACTCCGCCTTAAGATACAGACCTCTCGACCCGCCTTTTTTTCTCATCCAGCCCGGCCTCGACGATGGGAGGAACGAGGTCCCGGATGCAGCCGCCCAGCCGGTGCACTTCCTTGACCATGTTTGAACTCAGAAATGTGTAGCGGATGCTGGGCATCATGAAGAATGTTTCCAGGTCCGGGTTGAGCTTGTGATTCATAAGGGCCATCTGGAACTCGTATTCGAAATCGGATACGGCCCGCAAGCCCCTGATGACGACACGGGCGTCGTGATTCTTGGCGAAGTCCACCAGCAGACCCTGGAAGGACTTGACCTCGACACGAGGCTCCCGGGAGAAAATCTCCCCGATCATGGCCGCGCGCTCCTTGGAGGTGAACAGGGGCTCCTTCACCGGGTTCTCGAGGACGGCAATCAGAATTCGCCCGAATATCTTCAGTCCTCGGGTGATGATATCCACGTGGCCGTTGGTGATGGGGTCGAAGGAGCCGGGGTAGACGGCCTTTTTTTCCTGCCCGGCGCAGGCGAGAGCGGCGTACTCTTCATTCTTATCTTCAGGCATTTTGGTACCGCAGTTGGCCCCATTATACTGACGGGCCCGAGGCCGACAATCACCCAGCAAGATGAATCCAAGGGTGATTTTTTATTTTCCCGTCTCACCTATAGGGGTGAGGCCGGGCCGGGAGCGGCCGGTCCCGCGGCGCGGAGGCAAGGGAGCTGCGGCCTTGATTTTTTCCAAATCTTTGATAAAAATAGAGATAAGCTGGCGGGAGGATATCCGATGTCGAGATGGTTAAAGAAAGCCTTGGGACTCCTGGTTTTATCCGTCTGGGCCGGAGGGGCCGGACTATCCGCCGACCGGGATTATGACCTCAAACGGCGCAATATGGTGCTTTTTCAGCTGGCCGGGCGGGACATTACCGACAGCCGGGTCCTCGAGGCTATGGGGCGCGTGCCGCGCCATCTCTTCGTCGGCCCGGGAGTCCGCGACAGGGCTTACGAGGATTATCCCCTGCCCATAGGCGAGGGCCAGACCATTTCCCAGCCGTATATCGTGGCCTTCATGACCCAGAGCCTGGAACTCCAACCGGGGGAGAAAGTCCTGGAGATCGGAACCGGGTCGGGCTATCAGGCGGCTGTCCTGGCCTGCCTCACGGACCGGGTCTTTACCATCGAGATCCTCTGCGGCCTGGCGGAACGGGCTGACCGGCTCCTGCGCAGCCTGGGCTATGGGGTTCGGGTGAAGTGCGGAGACGGGTTCTTCGGCTGGCCGGAAGAAGCGCCCTTCGATGCGATCATGATCACGAGCGCGGCCAAGGTTGTCCCCCAGCCCCTGTTCGAACAACTCCGAGAGGGGGGACGGCTCATCATGCCGCTCGAGGGCAGACTCGGCCATCAGGTTCTTGTGCTAGCGACTCGCGCCGGGGGCGGGTCGGTCATGCGGCGGCTCCTGGATGTCCGGTTCGTGCCCATGACGGGCGAGGTCGAGAAACGGAAGAAATGAGATTGCCCTGTCCTGGAAGTTTGTGTTAACGTTTCCGGGGAAGAGATGATCAGGTTCGGCACGTCGGGCTGGCGGGCGGTGATGGGCAAGGAATTCACCTTCCACAACGTCCGCCTCGTCGTCCAGGCCATCGCCAATCACCTGCGGCGGAAATTCTCCAACGGCCGCGTATCGGTCATGGTCAATTACGACACGCGTTTCCTGTCGGACCGCTTCGCCCTCGAGGCCAGCAAGGTGCTGGCCAGAAACGGCATGTATGCCTATCTGGCCGAGCGCGACGCCCCCTCCCAGGCTCAGGCGTATCAGATCATCAAACGGGGAACCCAGGGGGGAATCAACTTCACGGCCTCCTTCAACCCGCCTCACTACAACGGACTCAAGTACAACACCGAGACCGGCGCTCCGGCTATGCCCGGCGAGACCGACGAGGTCGAAGCCGAGATCAAGCGTCTCCTGCCCGCGTTTTCCGTGACGCCCTCCTATCCGCGCACGGAGTTCATCGAAAGGGTGGATTTTCGCCCCGACTATCTGGTCTTTCTCCAGGACAAGATCGACTTCGCCCTTGTCCGCCGCGCGCGGCTGCGCGTGGCCGTGGACCCGCTCTATGGCACGAGCCGCGAATACTTGGACGGGATCCTGGAGGATAACCATATTCCCGTGGAGGAGATCCACGGTTATCTCGACCCGTACTTCGGGGGGGTCACGCCCTCCTGTACCGAGGAGAACCTGGGCGCGCTCAAGAGACTGGTCCAGGAGCGGAAATGCAGCCTGGGCATCGCCACCGACGCCGACGGGGACCGGTTCGGCATCGTGGACGAGAAGGGGAACCTGGTCAACCAGAACCTCATCCTGGCCTTGCTCCTGGATTACGTCGCGGCCCATAAGGGGTGGAGGGGCGGAGTGGCGCGGTCAGTGGCCACGACGCACCTCGTCGACCGCATCGCCCGGACTTATGATCTTCCCCTGTTTAAAACCAGGGTCGGGTTCAAGTACCTGGCCGACCTGTTCCTGCAGGACAAGATCATCTTCGGCGGAGAGGAGAGCGCCTGCCTGGTCGTGCGGGGACATCTCCCGGAAAAGGACGGCATCTTCGCCGGGCTGCTGGTGGCGGAGATGATCGCCGCCCGGGGCCGGCCGTTGACCGGCCTGATCGAGGATCTGCACCGCCGCTACGGCAGAAAGGTGGACGGCCAGAAGAACGTCGGGCTGACGCCGGAGCGAGAAAAGAGGCTGAAGCGCCTGACCAGGACCCCGCCCCGGAAGCTCGGCCGGCGGCCGGTGGTCGGCGTAGAGACGATAGAAGGCCTGAAGCTTGATTTCGAGGACGACGACTGGCTGCTGCTTCGTCTCTCCGGAACAGAACCCCTCATCCGCTGTTACGCCGAGTCCGGGTCGAAATCGGAGACAAACCGGCTGATGAAACTCGGGTTGGAGCTGTTGTCATGAGCGTGGGCGAGAGGAGAGAGAGGGAGCGGCGGAACGGCCGCGGCGGCCGGCGGTGGCTCGGTGCCGGGCTGGCCCTTCTCCTGGTCGTGTTCCTGATCACGACGCTCTTCGGCAAGAAAGGCTTCCTGGAAATCCGTCGGGCGCGCCGGGCCCAACATTCGTTCCTCATGGAAAAACAAAGATTGGAAGAGGAAAAACAGCGTCTGGAGCGGGAGATTCGCAGGCTGGAGACCGACCCCCAGGCCGTGGAGCTCGAAGCCCGGGACAAGCTGTGGCTGATGCGTCCGGACGAGATCGTCATTGTCGACCCGAAAAAATAAAACGGGCCCGCACCCCTCGCCGAAACCGGCCGCGGAGCCGGGGCCGCTGATCCGGGACACGGAGCTGAGCTTTCCGCGTTTCGTCCTGCTCAAGGCCTCGGCCGGAGCGGGAAAAACCCATGCCCTGTCGCGTTGGTACGTCCAGCTTCTTTTATCCGAAGAGGTCCGGGAGAAGACGCCGAACGACCTGCGCAACATTCTGGCCATCACCTTCACCCGCAACGCCACGCGGGAGATGAGGACCAAGATCCTCGACTGGTTCAAGGCGCTGCAATTTCGGGACGAAGAAAAAACACGGGACATTCGGGAGGTCGTCTCCTGCGACCCGGAGGCCTTGCCCCGGGCGGCTGGCCGGGTTCTGGAACAGCTCCTCGGCCGCTACACCGATTTCCAGGTCGAAACGATCGACAGCTTCATGGCCGCGGTGTTCAAGGCTTCGGCCCTGGACCTGGGCGTTCCTCCCCATTTCGACATCCTGCTCGACAATTCCTCGTTGATGGAATATGCCTTTTCCCGCTTTCTGAGAACAGTCGCGCCCGGCTCGGAGAACGGCCGGACGTTCCTCGACATCGCCCGGCTCATCTCGGCCGGCCAGAAAGCGGACGAGGCTTTCCTCTGGGACCCCACTCCCCGGATCCTGGAAAAAATGTCCGCGCTCCACGAACGGCTGTCCGCCCAGACCGGGGAGGCCGACCTCGAGGATTTTGGGGATAAGCGCCGGGTCGTCGAGGGAAGGGTCGCGCGCGCCGCTGCCGAGCTTCGCCGCCTGATTGATGCCTCGGGGCTTCAGCCCAACCCGCGTTCGGCGTTTTATTCCCGGGTCGAGCCGGCGGCCCGTGAGGGCAAGTTCATCGATATCCTGGAGGCCAGCTTCAGGACGGTTCCGGTGAAAAAACCCGCCGGCGGCTCCCCCTCGGCGCTGTACGAAAAACTGACCGGTTCTTGGGACAAGCTGGCTGCTCTCGTGCGGGAGCTCCAGGTCATACACGCCCGACAGAGCTTCAGGCCGTACCTCTTGGCCTACGCCTCCTTCGTCCGGACGCTGGAAAAGGTCAAGCACCTCCAGGAGGCGGTGTTCATCGAGGACATCCCCAAGCGCCTGTCTTCTTACCTCGAAGGGGGAATCGTCCCCGACATCTATTTCCGGCTGGGAGACAGGGTATTTCATTATCTGATCGACGAGTTCCAGGACACCTCGCCCATCCAGTGGGCCAACCTCCGTCCGCTCATCGAGAATTCGCTGGCCCTCAACGGGAGCCTGTTCCTCGTGGGAGACGCCAAGCAGGCCATCTACGGGTTCCGGGAAGCCGATTTCCGGATCATGACCGAGTTCGAAAAAAAGCGCCGGGATTTCCCGTCCGTCAAGACGACCGTTCGGGAGCTGGAAACGAACTACCGCAGCGGCGAGGTGATCCTGGATTTCGTCAAAGACATCTTCAAGAACCGGCTGCCTCTTGACGAGAACCTGGGGTGGAAAGGAGGCCTCAGCGGGCTGACCGATTTTCATCAGGACGCCAAGCCCGAGAACAGGGGCAAGGGCTACGTGACGCTCACTCTCTTGGAAAAACGGAAAGCCGGCCGGGATGAAGGCGAGAATAATGAGCCCGGCGGGGATGAGGAGGATGACGAACGTCCGGAAAGGGCCGTTCTCCTGCAGAAAATCCGGGACCTGAGCGAACGGGGCTACGGCTTTTCCGACCTGGCCGTCCTGACCTACAAGAACGATACGGTTGTCGAGGTGACCTCCTGGCTGAACGAAGCCGTGCCCCGCATCCCCATCCTGCCTTTCAGCAGCCTCGACATCCGGACCCGGAAGGTGACCCGTGAGATGATCGCCCTATTGAAGTTTCTCGATTCCCCGCCCGATGAACTGGCCTTCTGTTCCTTCCTTTTGGGCGATGTTTTTCGCAGGAAACTAGAAGACGGCGGCTTGGCCTCCGAGAGAGACGGCTTTCACCGGTTCATCTTCGAAGCCCGCCGCGAGGGCCTCACGCCGCTCTATGTCGCTTTTCGTGATCGTTATCCGGCGCTCTGGGAAGGCGTCCTGGAGCGCCTGTTCAGGCTGGTGGGGTACACCCCGCTCTACGACCTGGTCGTCCTGGCCTACAACACTTTCGATATTTTCCGCCTGTTTCCCGAAGAGGAAGCGACGCTGGTCAAACTCCTGGAATCGATCAAGGATTTCGAGGCGGCGGGCCGGAACGACCTCCGGGAATTTTTGGCCTTGACCTCCCGGAGTGGGGATGAGTCCTCTTCCTGGGACATCGAAGTCCCCCTCGACATCGACGCCGTCAGGATCATGACCGTCCACAAAGCCAAGGGCCTTGAATTTCCCGTCGTCCTGCTCTTGCAGTACGGACAGCCTTTCAAGCCCCCGGACTTTTATCTCGACACGGAGGAGGGACCGGTTCGGGTGCTGAAGCTCAACAAAGGCCTGGCCGACGCGGACCCGCGTCTGGGTCCGATCCTCGAGGTCATCGTCAATGGCGCCTATTACTGGGCGCCCTTTGTCAACGTCCGCGAAATCCGGATCGAGGCCCCCGCAGACCTGCGCGATGTGGTCTGGGCGCCTGCCGAGTTCACATGGACAAACGGTGGCACAGCCGCCG
>CAZFTV010000051.1:0-10768 GCA_964521765.1 uncultured Eubacteriales bacterium | reverse complement strand
AGGCTGTCCCGGGTCTTGCGCGGAGCGCCGACGTAGCCGGTGGAGATGATCTGATCGTCCCGGATGATGAGAGCGCCGATCGAGCGGCGGAAGCAGGTGCTGCGCCGCGCCACTTCGCGAGCGATGCCCAGGTAATATTCGTCCTTCGAGACGCGGGGTGGCGTCATGGGAGAGCCTCCAGTTTTTTGTGGAAATGCTCCAGGGTGGAGTCGTTGATCACGGTCGCGTCCGCAAGACGGAGGCAGAGGTGGAGCTGCTGGGAGCCGGGGTCGCGTCCCGTCTCCTCCCGCTCCTTGGCCGCGAACGCCTCCAGTGTCCGGGCCGATTCGTCGCGGCCCCTGCGCCGCACCCGCTCGAATCGGACCTCGACCGGAGCGTCCACGGCCAACAGCCTGAACCCCGGGCGGGTCCGAAGACGCGCGACCTCGGCGGGGTTGCGGATGCTGTCGATGACCGTGTCGCCGCGGACCCGCCTCAGGACGCGCCGGGCGAGGACGTCGGGGCCGTATCTTCGCCGCAGGGCGTTTCCCGTCCGGATGAGGTTGTCTCGGGTGGCTTCGAGGCCCCTCTTGCGCAACTCCTCGCGGAGCACATCGCTCAGCGAGAGATAGGTATATCCCCTTTTCATGAAAAAGGCGGCCGCTTCGCCCTTGCCCGCGCCGTTCGTTCCGGTCAGGCCGAGGAGCCGCGGCGGCGTCGCGGCGCGTCGCTTCCCGCGCACGCCGGCCTTCGGGCCGGGTTTGGAGCGTGGCCGGGAGGGAGGCATGATCAACCCGAGGGGCTTTCCTCCGTCTTTTCTTTTTTCTTTTTCCCCACGACCCAGGCGATGAGGATGCTCAGGCCGTAAAGCCCGAGCATGGGCACGGCCAGGACGACCTGGCTGATCATGTCCGGAGAGGGGGTGATGACCGCGGCCACGATGAAGATGATGAGCACGGCGTACTTGAATTTGCGGACCATGCCCCGGGCCGAGACGATTCCCAGCTTGGCCAGGAAGAAGACCAGGGTCGGCATCTCGAACACCAGGGCGATGCCCAGGAGGAACTTAAGGGTGAAATTGAGAAAGTCGTTGATGACGATCATGGACTGGAAATCCGAGCCGATGCTGATGAAGAACCGGCAGGCCCAGGGGAAGACGACATAATACCCGAACAACGCGCCGCCCGTGAAGAACAGGGTGGAGAAGAAGACGAAGGGCCAGACGTACTTTTTTTCCTTCTTGTACAGGCCGGGCGAGATGAATTTCCAGACCTGGTAAAAAAGGATGGGCGCGGTGAAGAAAATCGCCGCGAAAAAGGCGATTTTCATGTAGACCAGGAACGGCTCGGTCAGCTTGGTGAAAACGAGCTTCGTTCCCTCGGGCAAGTATTGGGTCAGGGGCTGAGAGAGGACGGCGTAAAGCTTCTTGCTCAGGAACCAGGCGGGAACAACCCCCCCCAGAATGACCAGAAAGGAGATGAAGATCCTCTTCCTCAGCTCTTCGAGGTGTTCGAGGAAAGTCATCTCGTTAGGAGACTTTCTTGCTTTCCTCATCCTCCTCGAAGCCCTTCTGGAGGTCCTCCTTGGCCTGGCGGAATTCGTCGGCCTTGATCTCTTCCTCGAACCGCTCCTTGAGCTCGTCGGACGTCCGGCGGAACTCGCGGATGGCCCGGCCGATCGACTTGCCGCCCTCCGGCAGTTTCTTGGGGCCGAAAACGAGCAGGGCGATGGCCAGGATGACCAGCATTTCGGGGAAGCCGATGCCCAGCATATTTTCGCTCTCCGCGTATTACGAGTGCACTATAGCCCCTTGCCGGATTTGTGTCAATTCTCGTTCCTTTAAGGAAAGCATCTCCTTGCCTCTCCCCCCCCCGGACTCTCTTCTTCTTTACTTCCTATGGGCGGTCTGCTAAAATTTCTTCCTGATTCCATGAGAAAAAGCCTGCTGACCCTGCTGATCGTCGGCCTCGTCCTGGCCTCATTCCGCTTTTCCTGGAACGACGACTCCTGGAGGCCTTCCCTGGAGAAAGTCTCGAAAATTTCCGAGGTGGTGGAGAAAAATTATTTCCAAGAAGTGGACCGGGAGGAGCTGATCTACTCCTCGATCCGGGGTATGCTCCTGACCCTCGATCCCCATTCCTACTTCCTCGACCCCCAGAGCTTCGCCCGCATGCGGGAGGACCAGACCGGCAAGTACGCCGGCCTGGGCATCCAGATCCAGAAGCAGGAGGACCGGCTGATCGTCATCGCCCCCATCGAGGGCACGCCCGCCTGGCGGTTGGGCATCCAGGCCGGCGATCTGATCACCCACATCGAGGGGCAGAGCACGAAACCCCTATCGAGTTTCGAGGCCATGCAGAGGCTCCGCGGCGAGAAGGGCACGAAAGTCACCATCACCCTCGCCCGCGAGGGCGTGGAGAAGCCCTTCGACGTGACCATCCTCCGGGAGGAAATCACGCTTTACAGCGTGCCCTACGCTTTCATGCTCGACGGCGAGACGGGATATGTCTTCATCCGCAACTTCGCCGAGACCACGAGCCGCGAATTCCAGGAGAAGATGCGGCTGCTCGCGGAACAGGGCATGAGGAACCTCATCCTCGACATCCGCTACAACGCCGGCGGCCCTCTTTTTCAATCGCTGGAAATCTCGGACGAATTCCTCCCCCGCGGCTCTCTCATCGTCTCCATAAAGGGGCGCAACGCCGATTACGACCGGCAGTTCCGCGCCGTGCGCGACAACCAGCACGAGGCGACGCCCCTCGTGGTGCTCATCAACGAGGGCAGCGCCAGCGCTTCGGAGATCGTAGCCGGCGCGATCATGGACAACGACCGGGGATACGTGGTGGGCGAAGTGTCTTTCGGCAAGGGGCTGGTCCAGACCGTCTATCCCCTGGGCTCGAACATGGCCGTGGCCTTGACCACGGCCAAATACCTGACGCCGAGCGGAAGGTCCATCCAGAAAGATTATTCGCACCTCGAGGATTACCTCCTGGCCCGGGACAACAACTCCGGGAGCCGGGAAATCCGCTACACCTCCGGGGGGCGCAGGGTGCTGGGGCAGGGCGGCATCTCGCCCGACTACTCCGTGGAGTCCAAATTTCGGCCCCTGACCCTGGAACTGATGGCCAGGGGAGCTTATTTTTCCTACGCCCGGAAGTTTGCGGCCCGACAGACGCCCCTGGCCGCCTCACTCATCCCCCGCGGCGAACAAGGGCTTGAGGGCTCCGGTGCGGGATTGGACAGGAGCTTTCGGGCGGACGACGGCGTGATTGAGGATTTTCTCGTTTTCCTCAAGACCCTGAAGCTTGACTTCACCGAAGAAAAATTCGAGGAAGCCATCGAGGAGATCAAGAGGGAACTTGACAGGGAGCTGCATGCCGCTCTCTGGAATCCGGAGGAAGGACAGAAGATCTATCGGTTGAGCGACCCGGTGGTCCTCAAGGCTTTGGAGGTCATGCCCTCGAAACCCTTCCTCGATGTCGGCGGGGCGCGTTGAGAGAGAAGCGGACCGTCCGCAGTTGAGTCGGGACGGCGGGACAGGAATAAAGAATCGGGGACATCGATGACCAAGATAAAAATCGCCCTGGCCTCTGACCATGCGGGATACGCCTTGAAGAAGGACATCATTGCCCTCCTCGTCGAGCTGGGATATGAGCCCGTGGATTTCGGCTGCGGGCCGGAGGAGAAAGCCAATTATGTCCTGTTCGCGGAAAAGGCCGCCCGGGCCGTCCAGGAGGGTTCCTGCGCGTTGGCCATCACCTTCTGCGGGACGGGCCTGGGCATGGCGCTCGTGGCCAACAAGCTCAAGGGCGTCAGGGCCACGCCCTGTTGGGACGAATACACGGCCCGCATGAGCCGCTCGCACAACAACGCCAACGTCCTGGCCCTGGGCGGCCGGGTGACGCTCCCGGACAAGGCGCGGGCCATCGTCCGGGTCTGGCTGGAGACCGAATTCGAGGGCGGACGACACCGGGAACGCTTGGACACGCTCCGCGAGGTCGAAGAGCGGGCCTGCCGCCCTTCCGCTGATTCCCAGGGAGTCTGAGATGACATCACTGCTCGACAAGGTCACGGCCCTGGCGTCCAGGGTGGAGAACAACAACCGCTGGCGTCAGTCCGAAACCTTCAACCTCATCCCTTCCGAGACCACGCCCTCGCTCCTGGTCAAGTTGTTTGAGATCTCCGACCCGTCCGGGCGCTACGCCGAGCACCGGACGATGAAGGGCGAGGAGGTATACTTCTACCAGGGCGTGGATTTCATCCGTGACGTCGAGGTCGAGGCCCGCCGGGAGCTGGCCCGCTACTTCGGCTGCACGGACGTCGAGCTCAGGCCCGTCAGCGGCCAGATGGCCAATGAGGTGGTCTTCAAGGCCATGGTCAAATACATAAACCGGGGACGAGCCGAGGGGCAGCCTCCCCGCCGCATGCGGCTGGTTCTGAATAACGACCTGACCAAGGGCGGGCACCTCAGCTCGCAGCCGATGGGCGCCCTGTTCAACTACGTGGACTTCGACCCCCGAACGGGCAAAGAACGGGTCATCCATCTGCCGCAGCAAAAAGACAACCCCTACAAGCCCGACCTGGACAGCCTGGGCGCTCTCCTCGAGGAGAACAAGCCCGAGCTTGCCGTCTTCGGCAAGAGCATGTTCCTCTACCCCGAGCCCGTGGCCTTCGTGTCGAAGCTCGTCTCGTCCTGGACGGAACGGCCCGTCCTGATGTTCGACATGGCCCATGTCCTGGGCTTGTACGGAGCCTTTCAGGACCCCCTGGCGGAGGGGGCGGACCTGGTGACGGGCAGCACGCACAAGACGTTCTTCGGCCCTCAGAGAGGACTCGTCGCCGGCAACCTGCCCGCCGGCTCTCCGCTCCGCGCCCTGTGGCTGGAGATCAAGAGCCGGGCTTTTCCGGGCTCGACGAGCAACCATCACCTGGGCACCCTCCTGGGCCTGCTCATGGCCTCCTACGAGATGAACGCCTTCAAGGAGGAGTATCAGAAGCAGGTTCGGTCGAACGCCAAGGCTTTCGCCCGGGCCTTGAAAAGCCATGGCATCCCCGTGGAAGGGGACGAGCGGGACGGCTTCACCGAGACGCACCAGGTCATCATCCGCGTCCGCTCCTACGGCCGGGGCATGGAGATCGCCCGCCGCCTGGAGGAGAACAACATCATCACCAACTACCAGGCCCTGCCCGACGACGAGACTTTCCTGGAATCCAGCGGAATCCGCATGGGCGTTCAGGAGATGACCCGCTTCGGCATGACGGAGAAGGATTTCGACACCCTGGCCGGCCTCACGGCCGAGGTCATCCTGCGCAAGAAGCCGGTCCGGGACGAAGTCCGAAAATACCGCGGCCGATTCCTGAAGATGTCCTACTGCCTGCCCGAGGAGCAGGCCGTGGAGCTCGCTGTCCGGGTATGGAAGAGCGCCTTCCCCGCTCCGGGGTTCGGGGAGCGGTTCGCCCGCCGTCTTCTTGAATCCTCATAAGGTGGAGAAATGAAAATCCTTCTCATCGGCTCGGGAGGCAGGGAGCACGCCCTGGCCTGGAAGATCGCCCAGAGTCCGCATTGCGAGAAACTCTACTGCGCCCCGGGGAACCCAGGGACGATGACCCATGGAGAAAACGTCGCTATCGACCCGACCGACATCATGCGGCTGGCCGAATTTGCTCAGGAGAAGAGCGTCGACTTGACCGTGGTCGGGCCGGAGATTCCTCTGGCCATGGGCATCGTCGACGAGTTTGAGAAGAGGCGCCTGCGCATATTCGGGCCGAACAAGAAAGCCGCCGAGATCGAGGAAAGCAAGATCTTCGCCAAGCAGTTCATGGCCCGGCATAAAATCCCCACCGCCCGGTACCGCACGGCCTCCACACCGGCGCGCGCGCGGGAAATCATCAAGTCCGGGGAATTTTCTTTCCCCCTGGTCGTCAAGGCCGATGGCCTGGCGGCGGGCAAGGGGGTCTTCATCTGTCCCGTTCCGGACAAGGCCGATGAAGCCGTCCATCGAATCATGGTTGAGAAAGAATTCGGCGAGGCGGGAGCGAAGGTGCTCATCGAGGAATTCTTGACGGGCAAGGAGGTATCTTTCATCGCCCTGACGGACGGAATCAAGGTCCGGCCCATGGTCTCGACCATGGACCACAAGGCCCTGCTCGACGGCGACCAGGGACCCAACACCGGGGGCATGGGCGCCATCTCGCCCTCTCCCTTCCTGGATAAGAAGCTTTTCAACGAGATCGTGGACGGCATCCTCATTCCGACGGTCACCAGGCTTCTGGAGGAGGGGCGGAAATTCCGCGGAGTCATGTACTGCGGCTTGATGCTGACCGAGAAGGGCCCCAAGGTCCTGGAGTACAACTGCCGGTTCGGCGACCCGGAAACCCAGCCCCAGATGCTCCGCCTGGAAAGCGACCTGGTGGAAGTCATAGCCGACGCCCTGGAAGACAACGTCCTGGCCAGGGACATGACCTGGAGCAGCCGTCCGGCCGGCTGCGTCGTCCTCGCTTCGGCAGGCTATCCCGGCCACTATGAGAAGAAGAAGCTGATCCAGGGGGTGGACGAGGCGACCAAGCTCTCGGGCGTGACCGTTTTCCACGCCGGGACCAAACTCGAGGGCGATAGTCTGCTGACCAACGGCGGACGGGTGCTGGCGGTCTGCGCCTCCGAGGAGACTCTGGCCGATACCCTGCGCCGGATCTACAGCGGCGTGCAGCTCATCTCCTTTGAGGGCATGCACTACCGCAAGGATATCGGCGCCGTCCTCAAGGACAAGGAGAACCCATGAGCCGCGTGGCGATTTTCATAGGTAGCGACTCGGATTACGACATCATCCAGGAAGCCTGCCGGGTTCTCGAGGGATTCGGCCTGCCCTTCAGCCTGGAAGTGACCTCCGCCCATCGCTCGCCCGAACGGACGCTCCGCTTGGTGCGCAAGGCCGAGGAGGAGGGGGCGGCCGTGTTCATCGCCGCGGCCGGCAAGGCTGCCCACCTGGCGGGCTTCGTGGCGGCCCACACTCTGCGTCCGGTCATCGGCGTGCCCGTGGAGAGCGCGGGACTGGGAGGTCTGGACGCGCTTCTATCGACGGTTCAGATGCCGAAGGGCGTCCCCGTGGCGACCATGGCTTTGGGAAAGACGGGAGCGGCCAACGCGGCCTACCTCGCCGCTCAACTCCTCAGCCTGTCCGATCCAGGCCTCCTGGACAAGCTGGCGAAGCACAGGGAGAACCAGGCCGCCGCCGTCGAGGAAGCTTCTCGCGCGCTCGGCAAGAAAACGCATCGGGCATGACCTCTTTCTTCATCCAAAATTTCGGGTGCCGCGTCAATCAGGCCGAAGCCTTTGTCTGGTCCGAAGAGTTCCAGCTCCTGGGCCTGAGGCCGGAACGGGAAGCGATTCGCAGCGACCTGGTCGTGGTCAACACCTGCACCCTGACCGCTCATGCGGACCGGGACGTCAAGAAGTTCATCCGCCGGGTGGCCCGGGAAAACCCGTCGGCCCGGCTCGTCGTGGCCGGCTGCCTGGTGGACAGGGCGCGCGCCGAGCTCGACACCCTGCCGAACGTCTGGCGCTTTGTGCCCAACGCGGATAAGGCGGACCTTCCCCGCCGGCTCCTGGGGGCTGAGCCGCGCGGCCGCGATGCGCGCGACATCCTGCCTTTTCGCAGCCGCGCGCCGATTAAGATCCAGGACGGGTGCGATTTCGCCTGCGCGTTCTGTGTCATCCCGGGGGTCCGGGGCCGGAGCGTGAGCTTGCCCCCGGGGCGGGTCCTCGAGCGTCTGCGCGGGCTCGCCGCCCGGGGATTCCGAGAATCGGTTTTAACCGGAATTCATCTCTGCTCCTACGGACACGACCTCGAGCCGAAGACAAGCCTGGACGAGCTTCTGAGGCAAGCGGAGGGGCTCGGCCTGCCGATGAAACTCCGCCTCAGCTCGCTCGCCCCGCGGTTCCTGGCCGGCCGGCTCCTCGAAGTCCTGACGGGCTCGTCCGCGATCTGTCCGCATTTCCACGTTTCATTGCAGCACGGCTCGGAGCGTCTGCTGGAAACGATGGGGCGTCGGGGAGGGGCTGAGCTCTATTCCCGGCTTCTTGAAGAGATGAGGTCCCGTTCTCCCGAGGCCGCGATCGGAGCGGACATCATCGCCGGGTTTCCGGGGGAAACCGACGCGGAATTCGAAGAATGCAAGCGCTTCCTCGAAAAATCTCCCCTGACCTATTTCCATGTTTTTTCCTATTCGCCCCGGCCCGGAACCCCGGCCGCCGGCCTCCCTCAGGTCGAGCCCGCGGTCACGAAAAAAAGGACGGCCGAGCTGCGCTTGATATCGGCGGAAAAAACGCGGGCCTTCCGCGCCGCGTTCGTCGGGCGGACCGTCGAGGCGCTGGTCATCCGGCGCGCGGGGGGTGCCGTCCGCCTCCTGACCGACAACTATCTCAACCTGACCGTCCCGGATAACGGCCGGCCGCTGGGGGAGACCGCGCGGGTCCGAATCATGAAGGTTGAAAACAAAGGCCTCCTGGGACGGTTCTCGGGTTGAAGCATGGGCCCCATCCTCCTCCTCCCCCCGCAGGTGGCCCGCAAAATCGCGGCCGGAGAGGTCATCGAGCGTCCTTTTTCCGTTGTCAAGGAGCTCGTTGAAAACTCGCTGGACGCCGGCGCCGACGCGATCCGCATCGACCTCGAAAAAGGGGGGAAATCCCTCATCCGGGTCGTCGACAACGGCCGCGGCATGAGCCGGACGGACGCCCTCCTTTGTTTTGAGCGCCACTCGACCTCGAAGCTGCGCACGGAGGACGACCTGGAGCGCATCGCCACCCTGGGCTTTCGGGGAGAAGCCCTGCCCAGCATCGCCGCCGTATCTCTGATGACGCTGAAGACCTCGGACGGAAGCGCGGCGGCCGGGACGATGGTCATCCGCCGCCCTGACGCCGAGCCGGAAATCCGGGATGCGGCTTTTCCCCGCGGCGCAAGCGTCGAGGTCCGCGACCTTTTTCTCAACCTTCCGGCCCGGCGCAAGTTTCTTCGCTCGGAAGCGTCCGAGCTCAACCTCATCGTCCGGTTCGCGCGCACGATCGCCCTGGCCTTCCCCGAAGTGGGGTTCACCCTGAATCACGGCCGCAGGGAAATACTGAGCTGGCCCCGGGTCGGAAGCCTGAGGGACAGGCTGTTCCAGGCTCAGGGGGGGGATGTCCTGGACCGGCTGATGGAGCTTGACTACGCCGAGGGGGAAAGCCGGTTGACGGGATTCGCTTCCCGGCCGCCTCTCGGCCGGGGGGACAAATCCGAGCAGCACATTTTCGTCAACCGCCGTCCCGTCAAGGACCGTCTTCTCCAGGCGGCGCTCAACCAGGCTTTCAAGGGCTTGCTCGAAAAAACCCTTCACCCCGAAGCCTTCCTTTTTCTCAGCCATCCCTATCAGGAGGTGGACGTCAACGTCCATCCCGCCAAGGCCGAAGTCCGATTTTTGGATTCCCAGGCGGTCTTCCGCCTGGTCCTGCGGTCTGTCGAGCGGGCCGTCTCGGGCTCGGGCGGCGTCAAACGCCTGGGGCTCCGGCCGGGCGGTGCGGAAGAAACGGCCGCTTCTTCCATCCTTCGCGAGCCGGGGCCGGCCTCCATATATTCCGACAGGCCGCCCGTTCCGGGCACAGTCCCGGGCCGGCCGCTTTTCCCCGGGGGCGCGGTGCCGCCGGGGCCGCGCCGCAGGGCGCTGGGTCAGCTCTTCGAAACCTATATCATCGCCGTGGATGACGAAGGCCTGCAAGTCATCGATCAGCATAATGCCCATGAGCTGGTCTTGTTTGAGCAGCTCAAGGAGGCCCGAGCTTCAGGCAAGATGCCCCGCCGGCAGGCGCTGATTCCGGTTCTTTTCGACCTTTCCCCCGACCGTGCGCTCCGCGTCGAGGAGCATGCCGGACTCCTCGAGGAAGCGGGGTTTCGGGTGGAGTTTCTGGGCGGCAGGACCTTCAGCCTCAAGGAATTCCCGGACATCATGGCCGTCGAGGAAGCCCTGAAGGTTTTCCAGTCGTTGCTGGAAGAAGTCGAGGGCTGGAGCGCGGACAAGAAACAGGATAACATCCTGGCTGCGCTGGCTTGCCGGGCCGCGGTCAAGGCCGGACAGCCCCTCTCGCCGGAAAAAATGGAGGTTTTGGTCGAGGAGCTCTTCCGTCTCCCCCGGCATGCCCTCTGTCCCCACGGCCGTCCGGTCATGGTTAGGCTCGACCGCGCGGAAATCGAACGGGGAATGAAAAGGTCTTAACATCTCCATTCCTCGGCCGTCCGGGGGCTTGAGCCGAGCCGCCCCGCTTTAAAACCTGCGATGAATCACTTAAATGGAGATGCGCCACCCCACTTCATTTCGCGCCATAAATCACATAAAAAGAGAGGCTTCCAAGCAAAATTGACAGTTTTCTAAGGCTTCTGCTAAAATGATGTGGCTTTCCGACCGGGGCGCGCCTTCCGAACACTTACATGTCGCCGCTGATTTTCGTCTCGGTCAAGAGCGGGGAGTGGCGCAGCCTGGTCAGCGCGCCTGCCTTGGGAGCAGGAGGTCGTCGGTTCAAATCCGACCTCCCCGATTATCGGACAACTGACGACCGGCGCATATGCCCCGCGGCTTGCCGCGGAGCGGCGGTCATCGGGGATTCCAAGGGGCTATGCCCTCTTGGACGCAGCGAGGAGTTCATGCCCCGCGAGAGAAGGGGAGGCAGCGAGAGTTGCACCGTCCCCGGTTCGGAGAGAGGAACGAGAGCGCGCCTGTAGCTCAGGTGGACAGAGCAGCTGCCTTCTAAGCAGCGGGTCGGGAG
>CAZFTV010000050.1:8805-10780 GCA_964521765.1 uncultured Eubacteriales bacterium | reverse complement strand
TTGAGGGAGGGCTCTTTCTCGTAGAGGTCCCTGGAGTAGAGGAAAGCGGCCAGGGCCAGCCCCGGCGCCACGGCCAGCCCGAGCAGAATGAGGAAGGACATCGGCGTTAATCCTTGCTGACGAGCTCGTAGTCCAGCGAGCCCAGGCCGATATGGCTCCCGTGACGAAGCTGGACCGACCAATCGACGTCATAGCCCCGGCGAAACACATCCGTTCCGGCGCTCTTCAGGACCAGGTCGATAGAAGCCTTGTCCAGGGCCAGGGGGTCGGACGAGGCCAGGATGCCGATATCGGCCACGACCGGCTTCTGGGCTTGGGACATGCAGTCGCAATCCTTGGTGACGTTCAAGACGAAATTCAGGTAGGCCGCCTTGTCGCGGAAGAGGGACCGGACGGCATAGGCATACTCGGCCATCTTTTCCTGAAGCCTGCCGGCGTCCTCGTCCCAGCGCATCTTGACCGCTCCGGCTTTGCAGACCACAAGGCATTCGCCGCAGCCGATGCATTTTTCGTCAAGAATGCGGGCACTGCCGTCCACTTGCTCGATCGCGGCCGCGGGGCAGTAATCCAGGCAAACCCCGCAGTTGGTGCAGGACTTGGCCTTGATTTTTGGGTGGACGGAGGAATGCTGCTCCAGCTTTCCCGCGCGCGAGGCGCAGCCCATGCCCAGGTTCTTGACCGCCCCCCCCACGCCGGCGATGATGTGCCCGGTGATATGGCTGAAGCAGACCAGGAAATCCGAATGGACGATGCCCGAGGCCAGCTTGGCGGTCTTGACCCGGCCGAGGTCGACCTTGACCTCCTCGCTGTCGCCGCCGATCAGGCCGTCGGCGATGAGAAGCGGGACGCCGACCCTGTCCGGGGAGAATCCATGGTCCCAGGCCAGGCGGGTGTGCTCGACGGCGTTGGAACGGGGACCGGCATAGAGGGTGTTCGTATCGGTGAAGAAAACGCGTCGAGAGCGCCGTTTCAACCGGTCGACGATCTTCGACAGCCAGGCGGATCGGATGTGGCCCTTGTTGTTCTTCTCCCCGAAATGCGACTTCAGGGCTACAAAGGCGTCAGCCTTGACCTTCTCCTCGAACCCCAGCTCCAGGAACAGGCTCTCAGCCTTGAGGGCGAGGGCCTCGGCCGGCTCCGAGGCGGATGCGGCGCGGAAAAAAACGCTTTCGGCCACCCCTAATCCCCCAGCCCGTCCCTGGCCGTCCGGACGCCCTCTCCCTCCTTGAAATCATAGCCGAGGAGCTTGAGCGTCCGCTCCAGGGCGTCCAGGGCGAACAAGGCCTGGGCTGAGGACAGATTGCCCATGTGTCCCATGCGGAACACCCGGCCCGCCGTGTGGGCCAATCCTCCGGACACGACAACTCCCTGCTCGAAGTAGGTTTTGCGGAAAGCCGCGTCCTCGACGCCCGGGGGGTACTGAACGACGGACAGGGTGTCCGCCCGGAATTCTTCCCGGGTGAAAAATGTAAAACCCAGGGCGGCCAGTCCGCGTCGGATCGCGCCGGCCGTTCGGGCGTGACGGGCGAAGCGGGCTTCCAGCCCCTCCTCCATGACGATCCGAGTGCTCTCGGCGAAGGCGCGAATTTCGTTGACGCAGTGCGTGGAGAAGTATTTGGTCGGATCTTTCATGATGGGAAGCCAGCGCAAGACATCGGCGTAATAGGCCGGGACGGTCTTGAGGCTCTTTCTCTTGGCCATGGCCTTCTCGGAAAAAACGCAGATGGCCAGCCCGGGCGGCGCGCCGAAGCATTTCTGGGGAGCGGTCAGGATGACGTCGATGCCCCAGTCGTCCAACCGTTCCTCGACTCCTCCCGTGGCGCAGACCCCGTCGAGGATGAAAAGAGCCTCCCGTCCCTTGAGGACTCGGGCATAATCCCTGATCGGAGCGCAAACCCCGGTGGCCGTGTCGATGTGTGTCGCGGCCACGACCGAATACGACCCCCGGGCCAGCCTGTCCTCGAGCTCCTCGGGC
>CAZFTV010000050.1:0-8774 GCA_964521765.1 uncultured Eubacteriales bacterium | reverse complement strand
CGAAGCTCCCGCAGACCTGGGCCATCCGCTCGCCGAAATATCCCTGGGAAACGACGAGGACGCGGTCGGACGGCCCGATCGTGTTCACCACGGCCGTTTCCATGGACAGGGTTCCTCCGCCGGCGAAAACAAAGGGCTCGCCCCGGAGGGTGAAAACGGTCTTTTTCAGGTTGTCCAGAGCCAGCCTGAATTCTTCGGCCAGGACGGGGCTGACATGGGATACGGTCGGGAGGGAGAGGCTATGGATGATGCGGGGATGAACCGGACTCGGGCCCGGGATGAGAAGAAGTTTCTCTTGGGCCATGGCGCCTCCTTCGGGCTTCCTTTTTATCAATTCCGGCGTGAAATTACAAGCAACCCGAATTATCCGTCCCGGGCCCCACCTGCGTTTTTCATAAGAAAGAAAAGGAAAAAGGAGGACGGGAATAACACGGGGGAGAAAACGCCCGGCCCGACGAGCGAAGAGAAAGACGACGGGGGGCGGCGGAACTCTCTAGGAAAGAGGCTTCATCCTCTGATTGACGACGGCTTGGATAGGGATGAGGATCAGGACCCAGACGCTGGAGATGAAGACGGCATAAATCAGGAAGATCATGGGTCTGAAGAGCATGGCGCTCAGAAAAAGCATGAAGATATGCATGCTGGGACCGGCGAGATTCCAGAGCATGACCAGGAGATGATTATGTTTCTTGTATTCTTCCGGGCCATACCTGACGATGGGTCTGGGCTTGGGCCCCAGCTGGAACCGCGTGTAGGCGAGATAGATCCCGATGATCACGCGGTCGAGAGACCGAACGCCCTCCTCTTTCAGGCGTTCCATCTCCCGGCTGAAAAACTCGAACTCGAGCTGGGGGATGCACTCTCTGCCCAGGACATGAGTGGCATATTGACTGGAATAATAATCGGTCAACGCCGCCTTGACGAAATGCCCGACTCCGGCCAGGCCGACAAGGATGAGCGGGTGGAACGGCAGATCGATCAGGCCCGCCTTCTCGGCTCGAACGAGCCCGATGCCGAAGCCGGAGTACATGGCCAGCATGATGATGTGGCCCACCAAACCGTCCACAATGCGGCCGGTCAAAGTGCCGCAGGACTTCATCCTGGCCAGCATGCCGTCCGAACAATCGAAGATATTGGAAAGGAAACAGAGCACCCCGCCCAGGAAAAAGCCGAGATGGTGGCCCATGGAAAAATAGATGCCGCTGGCGATGCCGGCGGTCAAGGCCAAAAAGCTGAGATGATTGGGCGTGACGGATAAGGGCAGGCAGAGCTTGACCAAAATAAAGGACAGGGGCCGGTAGAATAGCAGGTCCACGAATTCATCAACGGGGACACCCTTGGTCGAGGACTTGAAATCCGAAATCAGTCTCATCGATTTCCCGGCTTTTTCTTCCACCTCAGCTATACTGCCATTCTGCTCATGATTTTTCAAATGTTTTTTCGAGCTTTCCTCCCCGGCTCCGAAGCCGCCTCCTCAGGGCGTCCACGGACTCGACCCGCACCACCCGGCTCTCGTGGCCGGGGACGGGACGGTCCCCGAGCAAATAAATTATGGACACCCCGGCCTCGAGCGCGGATTGAACATCGATCAACGAATCCCCTACGGCGCAGGCGTCCTCCGGCCGGACACCCAGGATGTCCAGAGCGGCGCCGAGGGGAGCGCCCGACGGCTTCCACCGGCCGGAGTCCCTGGTGATTACACAGTCGAAATGGAGGCTGAACTTCCGAAGGAGCCGGACGACATTCCGCGACGAATTGTTGGTTACAAGCGCCGTCCGCACCCCCTTCGCCCTCAGCTCGTCCAGGAGTTCTCCGACCCCCTCCTTGAGGATGGCCAGCTGCGTGGCCTTCTCTTCATAGCTCTCAAGGAAGGAGCGCTTGACCGATTTCTCCGGTTCCGGGAGAGCATCCAGGTAGGTCAGGATGGGCGTCCCTCCCGTCTCCAGCCGGCGCTTGATCTCCGGCCAGTCATAAGGGGCTTCGACGATCGTACCGTCGAGGTCGAAGATGACGGCCCGGATCAT
Organism: uncultured Eubacteriales bacterium; assembly: GCA_964521765.1. Taxonomy (GTDB): domain Bacteria; phylum Acidobacteriota; class Aminicenantia; order Aminicenantales; family JAFGAV01; genus JAFGAV01. The sequence continues at coordinate 6,750 of CAZFTV010000050.1, read as the reverse complement.
TCCTTGATCCGTCCCACCTCGGCCACCGGTTCGCCCTGGCTGATGGGAGGAGTGGCGATGATGTACAGAAGGATCCCGTCGAACGGCGCCGCGACGGGCGTTGCGCTGCGGCCCAGGAGGTCGCTGACGATCCCCAGCCTCTGCCCTTTCTTGACCCAATGCCCCATCTCCGCCAGGGGCTGGAAGAGTCCCGTGGCCGGGGAAGTCAGAACTTCATAGTGATCGATCCACACCGGGTCCTCCGCGGGCTCCGGTGAGCCCTCCAGCATCCGCAGGTGCCTCATCACGCTCAGGACGCCCCGGACGTTGAGGGCGATGTATTTCTCCTCCGTGCCCCCCAGCAGGCCCGACTCGGTGGTGATGGCCGGCTTGCCCCTCAAGACAGCCGTGTTGCCCAGATATTTGGAGTCCAGGGGATCTCTGGTCCGCGTGATATCGATAATGATGTGTTTCAGCCCGAAGGCCAGGACCATGTCCTTCGTCCTGCCGTCCAGGTCTTCTCGGCCGCTGATCATCCAGTAGGAGTACGGCAGGAGAGCTTCATTCCCGTCGCCGCAATGCATATCCACCAGCGCGTCGCAGCGGTTCACGATGTCCCGGGTCAAGACGTGGGCCAGCCTCTGGGAAAAGCTCCCTTCCGGATCTCCGGGAAACACCCGGTTCAAGTTCTTCCAGTCGAAGGGGTTGTAGTAGATGATCCTCTTCAGGAAGGCGGGGACGTTGGCCACGTGGACCATGATCACTGTCCCGGCAAGCTCCCGGGGGTCGATCATCTCTTTCAGCCGGTACAAGGCTAGAATGGGAGGGTACTCATAGCCGTGGACGCCGGCCACGAGAGCCAGCACCGGGCCGGGTTTCAGTCCGTGCATGACCGTCAGCGGGATGACGGCTCCCGGGTCGCCTCTTTCCGGAACGCTCAGAAATCCGGAGACGGACTCTCCGGGCGAAGCCTCGAGCGGCCCCAGCCTGAATGTTTCGCGGCCTGACGGGGCGGACCGTCCAAGGCTCAGGCCGAGGAAGGCCATGGCCAAAACAACGATCGATGGCCGGGCATATCTCCTTTGAAAGACAGTCATGCGCGCTCCTCCTCTCCTTGATTTCTTATTCATTCTAAGGAAATGATCCCACCCTGTCCATGCCGGAGCCCTCTGCCCGTCCGGGCGGGGCCTCTCGGGCTTCTGCTTCCAGGCGGGCCCGTTCGCCTCTGTTGCATATTGACTTTCTCTTTTGATATAATCCGCCACGATTTCATTAACCTTTTGACTGGGAGGTTCTCTCATGGGAAAGATTCTTGCCATCCTCGGCGGCCTTATCGCCATGGCCGGAGGCGGCTATCTCCTCTACCTCTGGTGGCAGCCCTTCAAGGACGTTCTTAAAGGCGTCGTTCCCGTTGTTTTGATCTTTGGAGGCTTGATCGCCCTCATCGCCGGCATCAGCAGCATGAGGGATGCCGCCCGGACCAAAAAACTGGAAGAAGAAGCTAAAGAAGAAAAAAAATAGCTTTTTTTCAGCATAGAGCCGCGGATAGCGCAGGGGAGGAACCAGCCTCCCTTGCCTCGAAGAAAATTCCTGTGCTAGGATTGAATTCGTGGCGCAGATCGCGACGGCCGTCGTTTCGTTGTTACTGTCGCTGCTGACGACGGCCGCCGTCGACCTGGAAAGCTCCTTCCTTCAAAACAGGCCGGACCTCCTCCTTAAGCATCTTTCCTCCCGCTCCCGCCTGAGTCTCACTCTTCCCGAACCGGTGGGCTTTTCGGACCAGCTCTCCGCCGAGCAGGCTTACTTTCTCTTTCAGGACATCCTGGGCAGGTTCCTAACCCAGGAGTTTTTTCCGGAAAGCGGCCTGCCGCGGGAGCTTCAGGGCGACATCATGATTCTCAAGGCACGCTGGGCTTTCCGGGATCGCAGAACAAACAACCAGCACGCCTTTCGCCTCTTTTTCTTTTTCAGGCTGGAAAAACCCCCTCCCCGGACCGGCCGCGCCCTTCCCTGGAAAATCGTGGAAATCAAGGCGGAGAGAATTTGAAAGCTCTGCGTCAGGCCTGGACGGCTTCCGCCGTTCTCAGCGCTCTTCTGTTGGCGGCCGCGATCATTCTCCCGCGGCTCCCGGAACCCGAACACCCGGGACGCGGCCTGAGCCGCCTGAGAAGCAAGGCCGAAGCAATCCGAAAAGAATTTCAGCTGCTTCTGCGCGAGTCGGAACGCAGGCAGCAGGCCCTCTCGAGCGTGTCTCGGGCGCGGCCGGCCAAGGGCGTCTTTCAGGTCTTCTCGGAGCTCGGACTGAGCGAAGAGAGAGAGGGCGCGGCCTTCCACTCGCGCGACGGGAAGCTCGAAGCCTGGTGGGGCCATATCCTGGACCTGGAGCCGCTTCTCGTGTCCGGGGGACAACTCCGGACGCTCCTGGAAAGCACGCAATCCTTCATCATCAAAGACAAGGCATCCGTTTATCTCGTCTCCTGCCGGGAAATGGGGAGAGGATATGCGCTTCTCTTTCGTTTGCTCTCTTTCCGTTCACAGTTCCGGTCTCCCTACCTGGCCGATTATCATTTCCTGAGCCCTTCCGCCGACCGGAATATCGACGTCGACTACTGGGATTTCCAGGAGGACCTGGCCGGTTTCGAAAGAATCTTCTCCCGGCATAAGGACGAGTACCTCGGGCATCCCCGGGAGACGGGAGTGGTTTCCTCTCTCATATTCCCCCTTCGCCTGAGGGACGGACGGATCGCCGCTACGGTGACGCTGAGCCTCCCCTCCCCGGCCTCGTCCCGCGCCCTGCTCAGGGAGAAACTCCTGGCCTTTCTCTCCCGCCTGGTGACGCTCGTTCTCCTCGTCCGGAGCTCCTCGGGCATCTTCTCCCGTCCCATTGTCCGGGTCGCGTCCTTCACGACGGTTCTGGCCGTCATGAGAATCATTCTTCTCCTATTGAGCCGGCAGGGGGCTTTCCAATCCCTGTTGGTGTTTTCTCCCGTCCCGTTCGCCGTCCGCTCCCTGGGAGGGCTGACGCGTTCCCCGGCGGACCTTTTTCTCACATCCTCGCTTTTGTTCCTGGCCGCGGCCTATGCGGCTCTTTCCTTGAGGAAAAGCCGGCCGGCTCAACGTTCGCCCCTGCCCTTGCCGCTCTCCGGTTTGGCCTCCCTGGCCGCATCACTCCTCGCCCTCGGCGCTCTTCATCTGCTCCAGGCCGTTCTGGGGGCCATCGTCGACAATTCGAACATCAACCTTCTCCGGTTCTCGTTCTCAAGCTCGTTTCTCCTCATCCACTTCAGCCTCCTGGCCTTAGCCCTCACCGTCTTTATGATTCCTTTCCAATTGTTCCGTCCGTCCGCTCACCGGCCGGTCAACAACTGGGTCCGGGCGGCCGGGTTGGCCTTGGGCGCCGTCGTATTCTGGGTTGTCATCCGCCCCTCCAACCTTCTCCTCGGCCTGATTCTTCCCCTTCTCACGGCGGCCCTAATCCTGGCCGCCGCCGCAACCCTCCGAAGGGTCGAGGCGGGCCGTGTCCTGTTCCTGGCCGCCGCCCTGACCGCCTTTTTTCTGGCCGTCTCCCTCAACCTCCACGCCGTCCACAGGAACCGCGGCCTGGTCCAGGACACCCTGAAGAACCTGGTTTTATCGCAGGAGGAGTGGGCCTCTTTCTTCCTTGATGAGGCCCTGGAGACGATCGACGGCAATGAAAGCCTGGTTCTGGAGGCCCTGACAACCGGCCGCGACGGCCAAGAGGCCCGCCGCATCTGGGAGAAGACCGTCATCGCCCGCTTCAACTGGTATTCCAGTCTGGAAATCCTCGACGAGCGGAACGAAACAGTCTCCCGGTTCGCCCTGAACGTTCCCCGCTCTTTCAAGCCTTCCCCGGGGCTTCCCCAGAGCGGCGACTGGACGATCTCCGCTCTCAGCGTGGCCTTCATCGGCAGGGAGAAAGAATTCCTCGTCGGTCACCGGGACTGGTACGAGGAGGGGCGGTGCCTGGGAAGGACCGTCCTGGCCGTGTCCCTGGACTACGACCTCCTGCCGTTTCTATACTCGGCCAACCCCTACTTCGAGCTTCTCCGCGTGCATTCCCTCCCCTCCCTGGAGCCGATCGACCTCGGGTTCATCGTTTTCGACGAGGAGGGGAAAATCCTCTTCAACCCCGGTCACCTGATTTCCGGTCCTCCGCCGGCCTCGATGCCCGTCCTTTTGGCGTCTCCGGAAGGACGGTGGGTCCGCTGGAAGGAGAGGGGGAAAATGCTCTCCGTTTTCTGCTTTCCCTGCGGAGGCCGGCTTTGCGGGCTTAATCTGGCCGGGAAAACGCCCGTCGGTCTGGCCTCGGAATTTCTCAAGCTGTTCTTCCTCTACGGGCTGTTCCTGGCCGTCCCCCTCTTCGTCTTCGTCCTGCTCTTCCGCCGGACCGTCCTCCGTTCTTTCCTGAAGTCATTCTCCAATCGCGTGTATGCCTCGTTTCTCATCATCGCCCTCATTCCCCTCCTGCTGTTGACCGTCTTCACCCGGAGCTATTTCGCTGGCGTCATCGCCCGGCAGTTCACCCGTGCAGCCGAATCGGACGCCGTCTTCGCCCGGAACGTCCTGCAGGACTTCCTCTACCTCCAGAGGGAAGAAAAATCCGTGGTCCTGCCGCCCCCCGAGGACCTGGTGTTGTGGGTCAGCGCCGCCGTCGGCAACGACGTCAACCTCTATCAGGACGGCCGTCTGGTCTCCTCCAGCCGCCGGGAATTCTTCGACGCCGGAGTCCTGCCCGTTCTTCTGGACGGCGAACTGCACCATCGCTTCCAATCCGAACTCCCGCCCTTCCTCACCCAGCGCCGCAAAATCGGGAAATTCTCCTTTTACACCTTGACCATTCCCTTCGAGATGGGCGATTCCGACCTCCACCTCTCCCTGCCCTTCCCCTTCGAACGGCAGGAGGTGGCCGGCGCAACCGCCGGGCTGGTTGACTTCCTGATCCTGGCCTCGATCTTCTTCGCCCTGGCCGTGGCCGGCGTGGCGCGGAGCCTGGGTTCGGCCATCGTGACTCCTATCCGCAAGCTTCTGGCCGGCACGCGCGAAGTCAGCCTGGGCAACCTCGAGGTATCCCTCGAACACAAGCCGGACGACGAAATGCAGACTCTCATCCAAGGGTTCAACACCATGGTCCTCAGCCTCAAACAACACCAGCGGGAGCTCGCGGAGATGAGTCAGAAAGCCGCCTGGGCGGAGATCGCCCGAAAGGTGGCGCACGAAGTCAAAAACCCGCTGACGCCCATACAGCTATCCGCCGAGCATCTGCTCCGGGTTTACGAGGACGGCCGGTCCGACTTTAAGCTGGCCCTTCAACAATCGGTGTCCTTTATCACCAGCGAGGTCGAAAACCTGCGTAAAATCGCCCAGGAATTCCTTGAAATCTCGCGGGATATCGCCCTCGTCAAAGAGCCGGCCGACCTGCGGGAGATCCTGGAAGAAACCCTGGCGCCCTATCGGCACATCCTGACCGACCGCATCTCCGTCCGGGAATTCTATGCTTCCGGACCTCTCCGGGTCCTGGCCGACCGCTCCAAGCTCAAAACGGCCATCCGAAACTTTCTCATCAACTCGCTGGAGTCCATCTCCGGGCGGGGGACGATCACGGTCCGCACTTCCCGGAAAGACGTCGGGGCCGTGGTGAACATCGAGGACACGGGCTCGGGGATGTCTCCCGAGCTTCTGAACCGGATTTTTGAGACCTACTTCTCGACCAAACCTTCGGGCACAGGATTGGGCTTGCCCATCTCCAAGAAAATCATCGAGGACCACGGAGGCGAGCTCTGCGTTGCGAGCCGGCCCGGAAAGGGCACGACGGTTACGATCGTCCTGCCCCTGGTTCCGGAATGACCTGAAATAGCCTAAACGCCGGAAACGGAGCCCCGATTCCTCTAAAAAAAGATGCTTTCAATCCGTCTGGATTTTTAGGCGGCGCTGTGCCAAAATACGAGTCGTGAAAAAACACCTCGTCGTCTATTCCAGCCGGACGGGAAACACCAAAGCCGTGGCCCAGGCCGTCTATGACGCGCTGGAAGCGCCCAAGGAGATGTTCGCCCTGGACGAGGCTCCGGACCTGGACGGCTTCAAGATCATCTTCGTCGGGTTCCCCGTGCAGTCCCACAGCGTGCCCTACGCCGCGGAGGTCTTTCTGAAGAAGATTCCCGCGGGACAAAACATCGCTCTCTTCTCCACGCACGGCTCGCTGCCGGGGGATCGCTTGTCCCGCGAAGCCATCGAACACGCCGTCGTCCTGGCCGGACGGGCCAAGGTCATCGGGACCTTCACTTGCCGCGGGAAAGTTTCTCTCCAAGCCCTGGCCGTCCTGGGCAAATCACCGGAACATGAAGCCTGGGTCGATATGGCCGCTTCGGCTTCCACTCACCCCGACGCCTCCGACCTGGAGGCCGCCCGGGCTTTCGCCCGTTGGGTCTCGACCCTGGCCTCTCACCCTCAGTCCTGAGGGCGGGCGCTTTTCTTTTCCATGAACTCCACGAGGACGCCGCCGCAGGACTTCGGATGGACAAAGACGATTCGAGACCCACGGGCGCCGGCGACGGGCTGCTCGTCGATCAGCCGAAATCCTCCGGCCTTCAGCTCTTTCACGGCCAGGCCTATGTCCATGACCTCGAAACACACGTGATGGATCCCCTCCCCCCGGGCCTCGAGAAACCCGCTGATGGGAGAGCCCTCTCCCAAGGGAGAGATGAGCTCCACGGCCGTGCCGCCGGCCGGCTCGAGCCTGGCCGCCCGGACCCC
>CAZFTV010000049.1:9469-11201 GCA_964521765.1 uncultured Eubacteriales bacterium | reverse complement strand
ATTCCGTCTTCGCCGGCGTGGGCGAGCGGACGCGCGAGGGCAACGACCTGTGGCTGGAGATGAAGGGCTCGGGCGTCATCAACAAGACCTCCCTCATCTACGGACAGATGACCGAGCCCCCGGGCGCGCGGCTGAGGGTGGGCCTCTCAGCCCTGTCCGTAGCCGAATTCTTCCGGGACGAGATGAACCAGGACATCCTCCTGTTCATCGACAACATCTTCCGTTTCGTCCAGGCCGGGTCCGAGGTCTCGGCCCTCCTGGGCCGGATGCCCTCGGCCGTCGGCTACCAGCCCAACCTGGCCACCGAGCTGGGTGAGCTCGAGGAGCGCATCACCTCGACCAAGAAGGGTTCGATCACCTCCGTGCAGGCCATCTACGTTCCGGCCGACGATTTCACCGACCCGGCGCCGGCCACGACCTTTTCCCACCTGGACGCCTCGACCAACCTCTCCCGGGCCCTGACGGAGATGGGCATCTACCCGGCCGTCGACCCGCTGTCCTCCTACTCCCGCATCCTCGACCCGGCGGTCATCGGCGGGGAGCACTACCGCGTCGCGCGCCGGGTCAAGGAGATACTGCAGCGCTACAAGGAGCTCCAGGACATCATCGCCATCCTGGGCATCGAGGAACTGTCCGAGGAGGACAAGCTGGTGGTCGCCCGGGCGCGAAAGATCCAGAGGTTCTTCTCCCAGCCCTTCCATGTGGCCGAGGAGTTCACCGGCCGGCCGGGCAGCTACGTGACCGTCGGGGAGACGGTTCGCGGATTCAAGGAGATCGTGGAGGGTCTTCACGACGACAAGCCCGAGCAGGCCTTCTACATGGTGGGCGGGATCGAGGATGTCATCCGGCGATCCGAGGAGCTGAAATCCGCATGAGTCCCCAAGGCCGGCCCCGCCTCGGCCTCAAGGTGGTCACGCCGCGGAGCCTGGCCGTGGAGGCCGAGGTCGAGGATGTCCGCCTGCCGGGCCTTGAGGGCGAGCTGGGGATCCTGCCCGGCCACCGTCCCCTGATCGCGGCCCTGGGAAGAGGCCGTCTGCGCTACCGGGCGGGAGGGGAAGAGGAGAGCCTGTCCGTCCGGGGCGGGTTCGCCGACATCCGCCCGGAAGGAGTCCTGGTCTTCACCGAGTTGAGCGATGAGGGCACGAACGACGTTCCGCCGTCATAAGGACGAGACGCTCGACTCCTTCTACCACGGCCGCGTCCGCATCCTGCAGAAGAAAAAAGGATACCGCTTTTCCGTGGACGCTCCCCTGCTGGCCGATTTTGTCCGCACCCGGCCCGGCGAGACGGGCCTTGAGCTCGGCGCGGGGAGCGGAATCGTGACCCTCCTCGTAGGCCTCGGGCCCTGCCGCCGCCTGACCGCGCTGGAGGTCCAAGCGAGCCTGGCGCGTCTCGCCGCCCGCAACGTGAGGCTCAACGGGCAGGAAAAGCGGATCCGCATTAGGCGGGGCGACCTCCGGGACTTCCGCCCCCGCCGGAAATACGACGTCGTCTTCTCCAACCCCCCTTACATCGAGAAGGGGCGGGGTTTCCCCAGCCCGGTCGCGGAAAAAAATATTGCGAAGCAAGAGATAAAGTGCGATATATTGGACGTCATGATGGCCGCGGCTCGGGCGTTGAAGAAAGAAGGCCGGGCATATTTCATCTATCCCGTCCGCCGCCGGGTCCAATTTCTCGACGCCGTGCGGCAGAGCGGGCTCGGCGTCCGCCGGGAGCGATTTGTCCGCCCCCG
>CAZFTV010000049.1:0-9356 GCA_964521765.1 uncultured Eubacteriales bacterium | reverse complement strand
CCGCCGAAGCGAAAAGGATATTCGCCGGAGAACGTCATGCCTAACATCGGGCGGAACCTCGTGGGGCTTTTCAAATACCGGGTCCTGATCCAGAACCTGGTCAGCCGGGAGTTGAAAGCCCGATACCGGGGCACGGTCCTGGGCTTCCTCTGGTCGTTCATCAACCCCCTCCTGCTCATGGTCATCTACACCATCGTCTTCGGGTTCATCATCAACCCCCGCGACCCGGCCTTCGACAACAACCCCATCCTCTACGCCCTGTTTCTCTTCTGCGGCGTCCTGCCCTGGACCTGGTTCTCCTCCTCCTCGATCGAGTCCTCCAACATTCTCATGATCCAGGGCAACCTCATCAAGAAAGTGCTCTTTCCGGCGGAAATCCTGCCGGTCGTGGTCGTCACCTCGAATTTCATCCATTTCCTCCTGGGGGTGCCCATCCTGCTGGCGGCCAAGGCGCTCATCGCCGTGTTCGTGCCCCGCGCGCCCGGATTCAGCCCCTACCTCGCCTTCCTGCCCCTGGTGATGCTCGTCCAGTTCGTCTTTTCCCTCGGGTTCGGGTTTCTGATCTCCTCGCTGACCGTCCATTTCCGCGATATCCGGGACATCCTTTCCAACCTCCTGACCTTCTGGTTCTTCGCCACGCCCATCATCTACCCCATGACCTTCCATACCATCCAGGAATCCTCCTTCTTCCGGGCCTTCCTCAACCTCAACCCCATGACCCACATCATGCAGGGCTACCAGAACACGGTCTTCTACGGGCGGATGATCCCCTGGAAAAGGCTGGGCGTCACCTTTCTCGTGGGCTGCGCCCTGCTGGTCGTCGGCTACCTCGTCTTCGACCGTTTGCGCGACTCCTTCCCCGAGGAGGTCTAGTGAACGCCATCGAGGTTGTGAGCGTCAGCCGCGTCTACCAGAAGTATTCGGCCCGGCACAGGTTCCAGACGTTCAAGAGCGCCCTGCTCAAGGGCGATTTCTTCAAATCGCTCCGCGCCGAGGAGCTGGTCACGGCCCTGGACGACGTGACCCTCCGGATCCCGGCGGGCATGACCTTCGGCGTCATCGGCGAGAACGGCAGCGGCAAGAGCACGCTCCTCAAGGTCGTGGCCGGCATCGCCAAGCCCTCGCGGGGCGCGGTCGCCGTGCGGGGCAAGGTCGCGGCCCTCATCGAGCTCGGCGCCGGGTTCCACCCCGAGATCTCGGGCCGGGAGAACGTCTTCATCAACGGCATCATGCTCGGCCTGTCGAAGAGGGAGATCAGCCGGAAGTTCGAGGATATCGTCCGCTTCGCCGAGCTCGAGGAGTTCATCGACGCGCCGGTCAAGACCTACTCCAGCGGCATGTACATGCGGCTCGGGTTCTCGATCGCCATCAACGTCAACCCCGACGTGCTGCTCATCGACGAGGTCCTGGCCGTGGGCGACGCCTCGTTCGTGCCCAAGTGTCTGGACCGCATCGACGACTTCCGCCGCCGGAAGAAGACGATCCTGTTCGTCAGCCACGACCTGGCCACGGTGGAGAAGATCTGCGACAAGGTCGCCTGGATGAAAAGCGGCCGGGTGCGGGCCTTGGGCGAGCCGAAGCGCACGATCGACCTCTACCTCCAGGACGTGGCGGACAAGAAGGAGGCGGAGTTCAGCCGGCGCCGGGAGGAGGTCGACCTGGAGCACATCCCGGCCGAGGAAGGCCGCCGCGAGGCGCGCTGGGGGAAGCGTGAAGTCGAGATTCGCAGGGTCGCGCTTCGGTCGCTCCGCGGAGAGCCGAAGCATGTCTTCTCCCCGGAGGAGGGGATGGTCATCGACATCGAGGTCCACGCCCGGGAGCGGGTCAAGGACTTCGTCTTCGGCGTCGGCATCTTCAACTCCCAGGGCGTTTCCTGTTACGGGACCAATACCCACCTCGAGGAGTTCCGGCCGCGGGCTATCGAGGGCCGCGGCCGCGTCGCCTTCCGCATCGACCGGCTGGGCCTAGTGAACGGAACCTATTACCTGGACGTGGCCGTCCACAGGGCGGACGGCACTCCCTACGACTATCACCGCAACCTCTATTCCTTCCTCGTGTCCTCGCGCCACAAGGACGTGGGCATCTCGCGCCTCCCCCACCGCTGGCGGTTTTCGCCCTCCGTCAAGATGCTGCCGCCCCGGAAGGGGAGATAGGGGGAAGGGCGGCCATGGCCGAGCGGAAAATTTACCCGCGGAACGAATTCCTCCCCGTCCGAGATGAGCTGAGGCGCATGGGCCGGAGGCTTGTCTTTACCAACGGCTGCTTCGATCTGCTTCACGCCGGGCACATCCGCCTCTTCCGCGAGGCGCGGAGCCTGGGGGAGGCCCTGGTCGTAGCCCTCAACGACGACGCCTCGATCCGGCGGCTGAAGGGCCCTGCGCGGCCCGTCACTCCGCTCGAGGAGCGGCTCGAAATCCTGGAGGCGGTGGAGAGGGTTTCCTACCTGACCTGGTTTTCCGAGGACACGCCGCGGGACATCATCGCCGCGCTGCTGCCCGACGTCCTGGTCAAGGGCGGGGACTGGACGCCGGAAACGGTCGTCGGCCGCGAAGAGGTCGAGGCCGCGGGCGGAAGGGTGGTCATCATCTCCTATCTCCCGGGACACTCGACGTCCTCGATTCTCGACAGGATCCGCGGCATAAAAAAAAGCTCACTCCCCCCTCCGTCCGGGACGGGAGAGTGAGCTCTTCATCGGGCGAGCAGTTTTACATCGTGCTCAGGATGGCCGTTGGCAGCCGCTCTTGCAGTGCGATACGCGCGGAATCAGGAAGCGTTTCATGTCGCTCTCCTTTCAAGGATATTATAAGCTCCGGCCGCGTCGTCGTCAAGGAAGCTTATCGGCTTAGTCGTATTGAACCCGGTTCCCGCCCGGTCGCTTCCGGCATCCCCGGACGGCCTTCTCCTGGTTCCCTTTGGGGTTCGCGCCGATCGTTCCGTGTCCGGGCGGCTCGGGCGAAAGATTCCTGGGAACGAGTTGACAAGCCCGCGGTCGGTGTTTAATATTGTTGAATTAAATTTTTGAGGTTCTCTTCCATTTGATGTAGGTTAAAAAGCCCCGCTCATACAAAACGGAAGAGAGCCAAGTTTCGAGAACCAGGGGGGAGAAATTTGAAACCCATGAGAACCGCCCTCTTGCCAGCGTTCGGGCTGCTTCTTTACGCCTCCTTGGCGGCCGGGCAGGCGGCCCGCGAGGCGGCAGCCCTCAAGATCGACGAACCTATCCGCGTCGACGGCGTCCTTGACGAGGACGCCTGGGCCAAGGCTCCCTCCCTCTCCGACTTCGTCCAGTTCCAGCCCGACAGGGGGACGCCGGCCACGGTCCGGACGGTCGTCCGCATCCTCTACGACGACAAGGCCGTCTATTTCGGGTTCGAGAACTTCGACCCCGAACCGGACAGGATCGCGGCCCGGATGTCGAAGCGGGATTCCGACCTCAGGGAGGACGACTCCATCGCGATTTGCCTCGACACCCTTGCCGACCGGCGGTCCTGCTACTTTTTCTTGACCAATCTCCTGGGGGCGCAGTTCGACGGGCGGTTCACGGACAACGGCTTAACCGCCGACGCGACCTGGGACGGCCTCTGGAAATCGGCGGCCGGCAGGACCGAGACGGGCTGGACCGCCGAGATCGCCGTCGAGCTTTCCTGCCTCAAGTACCAGCCGGGCTTGGACAGGACCTGGGGCCTCGGGCTGTCCAGGATCTTTCCCCGCCGGCTCGAATCCAGTTTCTGGCAGGGCCTCGTGGACTCGCCTTACAAGGTTTCCCAGTTCGGGTTCCTCGCCGGGCTTGATCTCGAAAGAGCCTCCAAGACGCTCCAGGTCGTCCCCCACGTCGTCGGCCGGCTCGAGGGCTGGAAAAAAAGCGGGGTTGAAGCCGGGCTCGACGTCCGCTATGCGTTCTCCCAGACGGTCTCGGGGGACCTGACGGCCAACCCCGATTTCGCCACGGTCGAGGCCGACCAGGAACAGGTCAACCTGACCCGGTTCGCCCTCAGCCTTCCGGAAAAAAGGAATTTCTTCCTCGAAGGCTCGGAAATTTATTCGCAGCGAATTCGGCTCTTCTACTCGCGCCGCATCGGCGACATCTCCGGAGGAGCCAAGGTCTACGGGAAGGCGGGAGGCTTCGAATTCTCCGCCCTCTCCGCGCAGACCGAGCGGAACGAGGAAAAGGACCTCGGCTCGGCCAATTTCTCCGTCCTCCGGCTGAAGACCGATGTGTTCAAGGATTCGTCCGTAGGGTTCCTGGCCGCGAACAGGCTTGTCGACGGGCGGAACACGGGCACCGCCGGGGTCGATACATCCCTGAATATCACGAATACGTTCCGCATCACCGGGCAGGCGGCCATAAGCTATGGGGATTTCAAAAACGACAACGTCGCCTTTTTCCTCAGGCCCGCGATCGACACGTCCACCTTTCACTTCCATGTCCGCTACACGCATCTCGGCGGGAATTTCGGCGACAACGCCAACGCCGTCGGGTTCGTCAACGACGACAACCGCCGGGAATTCGACTCCGCCCTGGAGAAAACGTTTTGGGCCAAACAGGGAATCCTCGAACGGATCGGGTACGATTCGAACTACAACATTTACTGGGGCATGGACGGGACGCTCCGGTCCTGGCAGGTCGACGAGGGGTTGACGTTCGACTTCCGGAACAAGATTTCTCTCGAAGTCGACCACGAGGAAGAGTACAAGCTCTTCGAGAAGGATTTCCGGAACCGCCATACGGAATTCGCCCTCGGCTACAACACCCGGGAATGGCAGTCGGCCGGGATCGCCTACGGCTTCGGGCGCAACTTCGACCGCGACTTCGAGCTGGTCACCGGGACGCTCAACGTCAAGCTCACCCGGGACTTGGCCCTGGAATACGGCCTGACGCGCCTGGTTTTCGAGCCCGACCCGGACGGAGACGACACCTGGATCCATTTCCTCCGGGTGACCCACAACTTCACGAACGACCTGTTCCTCAAGTTCTACGGACAGGTCAACTCGGCCATCGACAAAACGAGCCTCCAGCTGCTTTTCGTCTACCGCTTCCGGCCTCCCTTCGGCCTCGTCCAGCTCGCCTACCAGCGCGGCTCGACCGTCTTCGGCGTGGCCGGGGAACAGACGGACATGCTGTTCATGAAGTTCGCCTGGATGTTCTGATCGTTCCGTGGCCACGCCCTCCAGGCTTTTTCCGGGAATGCCGGTGACGGCGCCCTCTCGATTCCGGAAAATGATCGCGGATTTCAGGAAGCCTGGGAGTGCTTGCTTTCTAAGAGAAAAAGAGATATAATAAATAACAAATTTTAAATAACTTGATTGAAAAGCCCCCCCGCAAGCTCGCTCCAAGAATCGAACCCATGAGGGCGGCCGTCTCATAGAGCACGAGAAACAAAACACCGAGGATAGACGATGAATTTCAGAGAATTGAACCTCCATCCCCAGCTCGAGCGCGCCATCGCCGACAGGGGATACACGGTCCTGACGGCCGTCCAGGAACAGACCCTGGCCGAGACGCTCCACGGACGGGACGTGGCCGTCCAGTCCCAAACAGGAACGGGCAAAACCGCCGCCTTTTTAATCACCATCCTGGAGAAGTTTCTCCGGGAGGGCCCGCGTCGGAAAACAAGGGCCCTGATCATCGTGCCCACCCGGGAGCTCGCGGTCCAGATCGAGGGGGAGGCCCGCCTCCTCAACCGTCATGCGGGCTTCACCGTCGGCTGCCTGTTCGGGGGCGTTGGCTACGGCGGCCAGGAGAGCCTTTTAAAGAAGGGCCTGGATATCGCCATCGGCACGCCCGGGCGTCTCCTGGACCTCAGCGACAAGGGGCTTCTCCGGTTGAGGGAGGTCGGCGTCCTGGTGATCGACGAGGCCGACCGGCTGTTCGACATGGGCTTTCTGCCCGATATCAAGCGACTGATCCAAAAAATGCCCCCGCGCGGCAACCGGCAGAGCATGCTCTTCAGCGCCACGCTGAGCAGGATCTCGCGCGGACTGGCCTATGAGCACCTCAACCGGCCGGTCTTTATCGAGCTTACGCCCGAACAGCTGACCGTGGACACGGTCACCCAGAAGCTTTACCGCGTCAAGAGCCACGTCAAGACCAACCTGTTGCTGGGCATCCTGAAAAACCAGAAGCCGCGCAACGCCCTGATCTTCACCAACCAGCGGCACAACGCCGCCCGGTTGGCCCTGAGGCTCGAGCGCAACGGGTACCGCTGCCGCCATCTCTCGGGGGACCTGCCCCAGAGCCAGAGGCAGAAGATCATGGACGATTTCATGGCCGGCAAGTTTCCTTTCCTCGTGGCCACGGACGTCGCGGCCCGCGGGCTGCACATCGAGGGGCTGGAGATGGTCGTCAACTACGACCTCCCCCAGGACCATGAGAACTATGTGCACCGCATCGGACGCACGGCCCGGGCCGGCGCCTCCGGCCAGGCCGTCTCGTTCCTCTGCGAGAAGTTCGGAAGGCACCTCGAGGCCATCGAGGCCTTCATCGGGCAGAAAATCACCGTGCTGACGGCGGGCATCGAGGAGTACGAGACGGACCGGAGCCTGGAGTTCGAGGAGCGGCGGCCCGACCGCGGCGGGCGGGAACGAAGCGCCGGATCGGGCAGGGGGCGGCCGGCGCGCGGACGGCGCTCCTGAGGCGTTATTTGGGTATACGGAGCTTCTGGCCGACTTTGATCAGGTTGGGGTCCTTGAGAATATCCTGGTTGGCGTTGAAAATCTTCATGTATTGCCCGGCTTTCCCGTAGTAGCGCTTGGCCAGGTGGCTCAGCGTGTCCCCCTTCTGGACGACGTACCATTCGATCGTATCCGCTCCGGCGGCGTCCGCCTTGGGGGGCTGCGGGGGCGCGGCTTTCGAGGTTTCCTGCGCCCCGGCCGAGGCTTTGGCGAACGTGTTTTTAAAGGATTTCCACAAGCTCATCTTATTCCCTCCTGGCTTAATGTTCTCAACCGAATGGGTCCTTCACCCTGACAAAGCACGGCTACTATAAACAACCCAGACGGCGGAGTCAACGCGAAGCCGGCGGCTCTCAAACGCTGAGCCGTTGTCTTTCTTTCGCAGGTCGCCGCACCGCCGGCGATGCAGCAGGGGGCCGTGTTTTAATCGGCCTGGATTTTCCGCATCGCGCGGGCGACAGCCGGCCCGAAGCAGTTTGTGATCGGCCGCCGGACGACCGTCTGGCCCATGAATTTCACGGCGCGGCCCGGAACAAGTCGAATTGGAAGGAGGGACTCGCTTCGCGTTTCCCCCTTCCAACGCTCGCCGAAAAAATGCCGCGGCTTGCTGCCCCCCTTTCTCGCGAGGGGCATGCTCGCCGGTCGTCAAGGACGTCCGGGGGAAGTCGGTATGCGTTTAGGCGGCCGCGCCTTCAGGGGCAGGAGGGGCGGCGGGAGAGGGCGGACGCGGCGCTCTCGCGGAGCGCGCGGCAGAACCAGGCCCACAGGTTCCGGTGGAAGGCGATGCTCGGCGGGTTGTTTTCAAGGTATCCCCTGACGGTCAGCGGGCTTGTGTCGCCGGGGATAAGGTCATAGAGCGTGTCTCCCGTCCAGAGTATGTCGAACTCCGGATGGAACTGGACCCCCAGGACGTTGGGGAAGCGGACGTGGGACAGGGCTTCGATGACTTTTCCGTCCGCGGAAAAGGCCTCGACGCGGAGTTCGGGGCCGAGCTTTCCCATCTGCTGATGATGCGCGCTGAGGACGCTGGGCTGGTCGAGCATGGACATCCCCATCAGGGAGGCGAACTTTCCCCCCGGCGCAAACCGGATGACGTGCAGGATGTAGGGAAAGACTGTTTTCCGGGGATAGAGCCGGGCCCGGGGGTTGGTATGCCATTTCTTCGGGCCGAGGGCCACGGCCTGCTCCACGGTCTTGACCTTGTAGGTCTCGGACCAGATGTCCTGGACGAGCGTCCCTCCCGCGGCGACGTTCATGGTCTGCATGCCCAGGCAGATGCCCAGAACCGGGAAATCGGGCCTGCCCTCGAGCAGGGGGCGAAAGCCGGGGTTCCCGGCGCCGCCCAGGAAATGGAAGGCGGCCGACGCTTCAAGGTAATGGCGGTAGAGGTCGTCGATTTGGGTCAGGAAGCTTTGAGGACTGCCGTAGACGGAGGGCGGTATGTCCGGCCCGCCGAAGAAGATGACGCCGTCCGATTCGGCGAGAATCCTCTCGAACTCGGCGGTCCAGGCGTTTCGGCGGAAGATGTCCTGGGAACGGACCGGCGCTTCGACCGCTCGGAGCGTTATCCAGTCGATGTTCTGCTCGCGGAGGAACTCCTCGGCCCGGCCGTAATCGGTCTTCTCCAGGCGATGATAGACGCCCGTGACCGAAAGCCCCGGGATATCGAGCGCGCCGGCGTCGCGAAGCGCCAGGAGGTCTTCGATCGTCCCCTGGCAGGGATAGAAGACGGTGAGGCGGACCGCGCTTTCCTCAGCGCCTCGCGCCTCCGCCGGGGCTGCGGCGGCCGCAGGATACAGGCCGGCCAGAAGCCCCAGGGCCGCGGCCAGCGCCCACGAAGTGCTTGTTTTTTTCAAGCTTCTCATGTCGGCCTCTTTATGACGGGGATGGGAATCGGGGGGATTATAATTTTCCTTTTTAAAGAAAGCAAATCGCCTCGCGCCGCCGCGGCGGGCGGTCCACAGAGGATTCGGGCCAAAACCCCTGTCCCGTAAACTTGGGGACGCCATCCAGTTCAAGAGCAGAGAGGCATGTTCCGAATATTCCGGTCCTGGCCCGGGATTCCGTCGGGGCCGATCGGCAATTCCGCGGGCGGAGAATGAATCCCTCGTCGTCCTGTGATAGATTAAGATCGGTGCACCTTATGGCTGTCATAAAGCCCGGGGCAGGCCGGCCGTGCGAAGTCGTGTTCTACTCCGGCTACAAGGGCCGGGAGACCCCGCGCGCGGTCCGGGTGAAAGGACGGGAGATCCCCGTGGAGCGCATCCTCGGCCGTCGCCGGATCAGGGACGCCTCGAGCGGCGAGCCCTTCGAGGAGTTCCCCTGCCGCCTGGACGAACCCCTCGCGCCGCTCGCCGATGAGCGCCTGGAAGACCGGACGGTGAAAATATTCGTCTCGGACAGGGGCGGCTCTCCGTCCATCAGGAAACAACCGCGGCGGGCCGGGGGGCGTTCCGCCGGAGCCGCATGGCCCGGGGGGGAAGGGAAGTGACCCCCGAACCTCCATCCCCGGCAGGAAGGTCTTCCTCGATGAGAACGGTCCGCTCTATTTTTCCGTCGACGGGCTTTCTATTATGCTCGTGACCCGGGTCGTCTGGTTTTCGATCTTCTTCAGCATCTCGAGGGGGTTCAACGGCTTGGAGACATAGTCGTCGGTGCCGACCGAGAAGCCGGCCACCTGGTCG
>CAZFTV010000048.1:0-11273 GCA_964521765.1 uncultured Eubacteriales bacterium | reverse complement strand
TGCTGCAACTTCTGGCGCTGCTGGAGTACCGCGACGGCGACAACTGGTGCGACGTCCACCCGGTGCTCAGGAAGCTGCTCGATGACTAGATCCGGGGCCCCGTCCCGCGGGGCGCCCGCCCCGTTATTTCAAGCCGAGCTCCTTGTGAGCTTGGACAGCAAGCCGGATGTTCTTCATGCCGGCGCGCAAACTCAGACCTAAAAGCCGCAAGCCTTCGGCCGCGCTTTCTTTCCGCCGCGACTGGGGTTGAAGAAGGAGGGGGGTCCTTCTCGGAAAAATCCGGCGCAGGCGGCGGAGGACGTCGAACGTCAGATCGCGGCTGACGACGATTTTCACTTCCGCGGCCAGGCGGCGGTACTCCCGGCGCACGGCATACGAGGGGGGCTTGGGCGAAACCGTGAGCCAGTCCGCGTCGAGGCGGCGGTAAAGGCTTCCGTTCGTCTCCACCTGGATCTTCAGCCCCTCCCGCTTCAGGGCGCGGGCCAGGGGCGCGATGTCCTGAAGCAGGGGCTCGCCGCCCGTCAGGCAAACCCAGTCGGCCGGAAATCGCTCCCGGAGCCGGCGGAGGCGCCGGCGGATGTCTTCGACGGAGAGAACCGCCCCTCCCTTCCAGGCGCGCTTCGTGTCGCAGAACCGGCAGCGGAGATTGCAGCCGGCCGTGCGGACAAAGAGCGTGGGCTCCCCCTGCCGAAGGCCTTCGCCTTGGACAGAGGCGAAGATCTCAGAGATCTTCAGAGTAGCAGGCGGAGGCATCCTCTGATTCCCAAACCGTGACCGATCGGACCGGAAAGTCGCTTTTCAAATCCTGGAAAAAGCGGCGGGCGAGGTTTTCGGCCGTGGGATTGAAGTCATAGACGTCGTTGAGCAAGACATGATCCGGAAGAATCTCCTGAAGCCTTTTTTTGATCTCGGTGAAATCGACGCCGATCCCGATGGCGTCGAGCTCCAGGACCTCGACCCGGACCTCGACCTGGAAGGAGTGACCGTGAACCTTCTCGCACTTTCCCTTGTATTCTTTAAGAAAATGAGCCGCCTGGAACTTGTCCCTGACCCTGAGAGTCCATCTCATATTTTGCCCTCCTTCTCCAGTCTGAGGAGCAGGGGATCGCGCCGTCCCGCCTCCTCCCAAGCGTGTGCCCGCAGCAGGCAGGCCGGGCAGCGGCCGCAGGGGATTTCGCCGCCGCGGTAGCAGGATACCGAAGTGGAATAATCGGCCCCCAGCTCGAGGCCCAGAGCGATGATGCCGCTCTTCTTCATGTGCGTGAACGGGGCGATGATCCGCGGAGGCTCGCCGCGGCGCCCGGCTTTGGTTCCCAAGCGGACGGCGTGTTCCATGGCCTGGACGAACTCCGGGCCCGTGTCCGGGTAGTCGGGCGAGTCGAGGATGTTGAAGCCGCAGACGATGTCGCCGATCCCCCTGGCCTCCGCCCAGGCCGCGGCCAGCGACAGGAAAATCCCGTTGCGGAAGGGGACATAGGTCGAAGTTGGAAGGGGCGCGTCCGGGGGAAGCGCGTCGAGCTCGGGCACGGGAACAGAGGGATCGGTCAGGGCCGAGGCGCCCACGGCGGCCAGGTCTACGGCGAGGATGTCGAGCCTCAGGCCGAGGCGGGAAGCGGTCCGGGCGGCCATCTCGACCTCGAGGCGGTGTTTTTGGCCGTAGTCGAACGTCAAAAGCTCGAGGCGATCGTAGCGTTTTCGGGCCCAGTACAGGGCGGTGGTCGAGTCGAGCCCCCCGGAGAACAGGACAACACAGGAGCTCAGGGAACTCAATCTCGACCTCGTCTCGATGATAGTGCAGGAGAGTGCGATTTTCAATATGGGCTGTGACAGGACCCCATGAAGATCAAGCGCATCACACAAAAGGAGATTCCACCTTTCCCCGGAGCCGGTTTGAACCGGCGCGGAGATGTGCTATCATTCTGACCCGAGGCCGACGAGGAGCATGGCGACGATGACAATGGGACGATGACAACGAAAGGAAAGACGGAGTCGTCCGAAACAAACACGGCCCGGGGTTTTCGTCTGCTCGAAGAAGCCGGAACGCTGAGTGAAGTCACGCTTCGCGACGACCAGATGGCATACGCCTGGCTCCTCGACGCCGCGCGCGCCGCCCGCCGTGGAGGCCGGCGTTTCCGTCTCGTCGATTCGGGGAAGCTCGAGGCATTCGACCTGGAATGGCTGGCCGCCTCGGGCGCCGACCTCTACACCTCCGACGACATCCGTCCGAATGTCTTTGACCTCGTTCGAATCCGTCTCGCGGGCAGGGCCGCGGGGGCGGTCGTCGTGTTTTTTCATCACGGCCCCCTGGAGGAGGCCGGGCCGGTCCGGGGAATGAGCCTGGAATCGCTCCAGGAGCTCCTCCGCAGCGGCGTCGATGTTCATATGTCCAACAGAGAAAGGGAACGGCCGATTGATGTCCTGCGCGGACTGGCGGATTCCTGCCGGACGGGCGAAGCCAGGCTGGTGACCTACCATCACGGCGAGCTTGCTCCGGAGCTTGAGACGCTGGCCGAAGCGGGAGCCTGGATTCATATCCAAGATGCTGCGGTCGATGTCGGGGCGAATTCCGACCGTGTTCGGGACATCAGCCGAGCCGGCAGGAGGGCGGGGGGCGGTCTTATCCTCCACATGGAAAAAGGAGTGGACCGGGATGTCCTGAAGGATTTAAGAAGGGCGGGGAGCCTGATCCTCAACAAGTTGCCGACCGTCGGTTCCCAGGCCGATAAGCCTCTGCCCTTCCGGTCGTACTATCTTGATACGACCTTCATGCCCTGAAAGGCGATGATTCAGGAGGCCGGAGGCGAACAAGTCTTGAGTTCTCGGGCCAAAGGCCGCAGAAGAATAGGTCGGCTTTCCTAAATGACGGCATCTATGGAGACCTGGTCAGGGGAGCTCTGAGCCGCGCCGGCCCGCTTCACCTGCTGCTGCAAATCACACAAGGACGTTCTCTTCCATATCATGCGCGCGAGCTGCGCTGAATTGAGATGGAGAAGGGTTGAGGATAAAGAAGCGATTTTATGATTTTCGAGAAAAACAGGAAATACATGGGGGGAAGGTTAGGAGACACCGGGCGTTCCCAGCAGGTCCCAACACGGATAGCCCGGGAGATTGTTCGCCACCACCGATTGGGGTAGCAAGAAGCTTAACCCAAAAAAAAGTATAAATATTAAAATAAAGTATTGACATTCATGAAAATTGGTTTATCATTTAAATTAAAAGAAGATGAGATATTATAAAGAGATCGGCTACGGCCGCTGAGAATTGCCGGGGGACATACAAGAATCGTGCCATGATAGTCGCTTTAGTGTTCAGTTCTAAAAACGGCATGGCTGAATGGCTGCGCCAAAAAAAACAGGGAGAAGTGACGGAGGAAGACAGCGATCCTCCACCGGATATGTTTGCCGAGTGCGATTCCGACGAAACCATCCGCGCCATCCTTCAATCTCTCGAAGAACGACATCAGGTCATCCCCATCGAAGCGGACAGGGAGGCTTACAACCGTCTGCGAGAAACGAGGCCCGACCTGGTCTTCAACATCTCCGAGCGTCTCTTCGGCTCGAGCCGCGAATCACACATTCCCGTCCTGTGCGAGATGCTCGACCTGCCCTACACCGGGTCCGACCCGTTGACGCTGGGCATCTGTCTCGATAAGTCGAGGGCCAAGGAAATCCTCTCTTACCACGGCATCCCCACTCCGGAGTTTTGGACGGTGGAGGCTGGGGCTGCGGTCCCGCCCGCGGTGACTTTGCCGGCCATCGTCAAGCCCCTCTTCGAGGGCTCGAGCAAGGGGATCACCGACGACTGCGTGGTCCGGACGCGGAAGGAGCTCGAAGAGCGCGCGGCAGCGGTCTCCTCCCGCTACAGCCAGCCGGTGATCATCGAGAAGTTCCTCGGCGGCCGGGAATTCACCGTCGGTCTCCTGGGCAATCCGCCGAGCTACGAAATCCTGCCCATCGTCGAGATCGACCACGGGCTCCTGCCCCGGGGGGCCAACCCCATTTACTCCTACGAGGCCAAGTGGGTCTGGGATACGCCGGAGAACCCCCTGCCCATATTTCGTTGTCCCGCTAATATTTCCGGCGCCCTGGAGGAAAAAATCCGCGAGGTCGTCGCGCGGGCCTGCCGCCTGCTCCGGGTGAGGGATTGGTGCCGAGTGGATGTCCGTCTCGACGAGGGGGGGGAGCCGAATGTCCTGGAGGTCAATCCCCTGCCCGGCATCCTGCCCAACCCCGAGGAGAATTCCTGCCTGCCCAAGGCCGCGCGCACGGCCGGGTATTCCTATTCCGGCCTGATCCACCGCGTGGTGGAGGAAGCGGCCCGGCGCTGGGGGCTACAGTCATGAACAACGGCAAGCCCCTCGTCGGCGTCGTTTACGAGGTCTACGTCCCTCACCCGAAAGTCATCGACAAGGAGCTGTCCGAGGAGACTGTCGAGGAAATGGCGCGGGAGGTTTACGAGGCGGTGCTGACCCTCGGTTATCCGACGGTCCTCATCCCGGTCAAGGAGAGCTTCCTCGGGTTTCTGCGCCGCATCCGTGAAGTCAAGCCCGATGTCGTCGTCAACTTGTGCGAGAGTTTCAACGGCACGACTCGCCTCGAGTCCAACGTGGCCGGAGTCTACGAGCTTCTGCGCCAGTCATTCACCGGCAACGCCATGCGGGCCCTCAGCCTCTGCCAGGACAAGTTCAAGGCCAAGGCCGTGCTTGCCTCCCACGGGTTGCCGACGCCTGCCGGCCGCCTGTTGCGGTCGGTCGAAGATGTCCCCGACCTCAAATTCCCCCTGTTCGTCAAGCCCAACAACGAGGACGCCAGCATGGGCATCACGCCCAAATCGGTCGTCCGGGACGAGAAGGAATTGGGGGCGCTCCTGACCATGATCCGCGACCGCTTCGGGCTTCCGGCGCTGGCGGAGGAGTTCATCGACGGCCGCGAGTTCAACGTGGCCATCATAGAAGACTCAGAGGCCCGGGCCCTGCCCGTGTCCGAAATCGATTTTACGGCCCTGCCCAAGGAGCAGCCGCGCATCGTCAGCTACGAAGCCAAATGGTTCGAGGAGAGCGAGCTCTACATTAAAACCCCGCCCATCTGTCCGGCGCCCGTCGAAGATGAGATCCGCGACCGGCTCCAGGAGTGCGCCCTGCGGGCCTTCCGGGCGCTGGGCTGCCGGGATTACGCCCGGGTGGATTTCCGCATGGACAAGCGGGACCGGCTGTTCATCCTGGAAGTGAACCCCAACCCGGATGTCAGCCTCAACGCCGGCTACGCGCGGGCGCTCAAGGCCGCCGGGGTCGAATACAGCGACTTCTGGAAACAGATGATCCAGAACGCCCAGAGCAGGAACGGAAAGCCATGATCCGGCCCATGGATAAGTCCGATAAAGCGGATGTGATGAACATCCTGGAAAGAACGTCCATGTTCACGCCGCCCGAGATCGCCGTGGCCGAGGAGGTCATCGACGCCTATCTCGACAGGCCGGAGCGGAAGGACTACGAGCTCGTCGTCTGCCAGAACGGGGAGCGGGACCTGGCCGGCTACGCCGCCTTCGGCCCGACGCCCCTCACCGCGGGGACGTACGACTTATACTGGATCGCCGTGGCGCCCGAGCAGCAGGGCTCGGGGGTCGGCCGACGGCTGATGGCTTTCGTCGAGGACAGCCTGCGTGGAAAGGGCGCCCGGCTGCTCCTCATCGAAACCTCATCACAGTCCAGGTATGAGCCCACGCGCAGATTTTACCTGGCTTTAGGCTACAGGGAAGCGGCGCGCATCGCCGGTTTCTACAACCCCGGAGACGACCGGGTGACATTCGTCAAGTATTTCGGTTGAAGGAGATGGGACGCTAAAATGGAAGAATGGCAACGTCAATTGAGAGACAGTTTGAAGACTCCCGAGGAAATCGCGGACCGCTTCCAACTCAACCAGGATGAAGTCGGAAAAATCTGCCGGATTTTCCGGGCCCAGATCACGCCCCACTACGCCGGCCTCATCAAGCACCGGAAAGACGCCCTCTACCGGCAGATCGTTCCGGACGCCGCCGAGCTCAGGGAGAACACGGGAGCCAACGACCCGCTGAGCGAGGACATGGACTCCCCCGTGCCGGGCATCATCCACCGTTACCCGGACCGGTTGCTGTTTTTGGTCTCGCCCGCCTGCGCCTCCTACTGCCGTTTCTGCACGCGCAAGAGAAAAGTCGGCCAGCCGGATAAAATCAACCCCCGCCACCTCGAAGGCGGCCTGTGCTACATCCGCGAGCACCCCGAAGTGCGCGACGTCATCGTCTCGGGCGGCGACCCGCTGATGATGGTCGACGACAAGCTGGAGAGCATCCTCAGCGCGTTGCGGGCCATCCCCCACGTGGAAATCATCCGCATCGGGACGCGCATGCCCTGTTTCCTCCCCCAGCGCGTCACGCCCAAGCTGGCGGCCATGCTGAAGAAGTACCACCCCCTGTACGTAAACGTCCATTTCAACCACCCGGACGAGTTGGGCGACGAGGCGGCCCGGGCGCTGGGGCTGCTGGCCGACACGGGCATCCCCCTTGGCAACCAGACCGTCCTGCTCAAGGGCGTGAACGACAGCCCCGAGGTCATGAAAAGGCTCATGCAGCGGCTGCTCGTCTGCCGCGTGCGTCCCTACTACATCTACCAGGCCGACTATGTCCGCGGCACCGACCACCTGAGGACGACGGTCGAGAAGGGGCTGGAGGTCATGGAAGGCCTGCGCGGCTGGACCTCCGGCCTGGCCGTGCCCGCCTACGTCATCGACTCGCCGGGCGGCGGCGGCAAGATCCCGCTCCTGCCGAACTACATCCAGTCGATCAGCGAGAAAGAAGTCGTCATGCGCAACTACGCGGGCGAGGTGTTCGTTTACCCGCAGGCCAAGGTGCGCAAACGGCCGGCCGTCCACCCCTGCCTGCCCGTGACCACGCCCATGTGACCGGCCGCGGCATCTGCTGCCTGTGAATGGGGACGGGCCGAGCGAGATTATTCATTAGAAAATACATAGCCCCGCCTATTTACTGAAAATCAGCTCTATAAAGTCTTTTTCAAAATTATAGCCCTCTTTTTCCATTTAAAACTGCGGCGAATTAATTTGATATGAACACGATAACTCGGCCCGTCCCCAATCAATTAATATTTTGACATCACCCGAGCCGGGATTTATATTTGTATCTGTCAACAAGCTAAAACATTGACCTGAATTCCCGTTTCAGCGGGGGAGCGGACTAAAAGGAGGGCAAAAATGAAGATGCGCGCCATCAGGCATTTTATTTTCGCGGCCGTGCTCCTGGGATGTTGGGCCGGGCTCCGAGGTGCGCCGCCCCAGGCCAAGAAGCCGGCGCGGCGCACCTCGCCGCCCTACACGGTCATGGTCTCGCTCCAGGCCACCTCGCCGTTCGTGCCCGACGGCCGGATGTCCATCGCCGACCTCGCCTTCAGCGCGACGTTCAAAGATGTCGTATTCGTTTACGACCCTAAGGGGGGAGCCGGCATGACCGAACGGCACGACGGCAAGCTGTTGCTCACCAGGCAC
This sequence comes from uncultured Eubacteriales bacterium, assembly GCA_964521765.1. Classification (GTDB taxonomy): domain Bacteria; phylum Acidobacteriota; class Aminicenantia; order Aminicenantales; family JAFGAV01; genus JAFGAV01. Next base: position 3,744 of record CAZFTV010000048.1, on the reverse strand, counting down.
GAGTTCAATGATGTAGCGGCTCCCGATGACCGTCATCGGCCCTGGGTTAAAAAAGCCTGGCCCATGGAATTTCCAGCCTCGCTGGTGGAGGGCTGGGTCGAGAGGGAAGAGGAGGAGCCGCCCAAGGACTTGCACGACATCCCGATCGTGCCGCTCGTCCCGAAGAGCATCAAGCTCGGCTTCTACGCCCGCTTCGGCCTGTTGGACCTCGAATGGATCTCCAAGCTCGGGTCGAACGTGCTGTCGAACATGCTTTACGAGTTCGAGGCCCCCCTGTGGACGCTCATCGACGGCAAGCCTGTCACCCTCAAGTTCGACTACGAGGGCGACTACCCCGAGGACAGCGGCGTGTGGTGGATCGAGTTCATCCCCCCGAAGAAAAAGTGAAATTCATGACGGAAAGCCGGATCCTTCGCTGTCTTTCCCCGACAGGAAATTCAGGGGATGTCTGTTACCGATAGAATGAGGCGTCGTTGACATCTTCCAAGCTGTCATTTAGTATTTTATCGCCATGGGCGAACGGTTAAAAAAGGCGTCTGAACATCCCGTGTTCTCAGCCCGCCGCGGCCGTTCCCACGAGGATCGATCCGAATGACCCCGAACAGATGGCCCTTGGCGTCTATGAATATGACAAGCAAGAATGAACGAGGTGGTCGATGAAAAACAAAGGAAGAGGCGTTTTATCAGTCCTCCTTTTCCTGGCCTCGACGCTGGCTCTGGCCGGGTCGTACGCGCCGTCGGAGATCGTGGCCGAAGTCAAAAACCTGGCCCGGAAGATGGACTTAGCTCCGGACAAAACCGCCGAGCTCGTCCAGAAAGTGGAGACGGCCCTTCAGAGCACGGAGCTCAAGGAAGAGATTCAAAACAAGCCCGTCAACGCCGTGATGGTCTACAGTTCCGCCGAGGGAGGACTGGTGGTCAAGATCATGAAGGGACAGGGGCTGGTAAGCTTTAAAGACGGGCGGAAAAATGCGCCCATTTATTTGAAGAGCGTGAGCGCTGGAGCCATGATCGGCGGGGGGGCTCAATGGGCCGCGGGCCTGATTCTCGGCTTGAAAAACGAAGGCGAGCTCGGCGGGGATTATAAGGGCGTGAAGAAGAGCGCGGCCGCGGTAGACGCGACCACGAGCGGCGGTATTTTCTTAATGGGCGCTAAAGACCACAAGATATTTCTTGTCACCACCGTCCGGGGATTTTCCGCCGACGCCGGAAAAACCAAGCTCACCATCACGCGTGGATGGTAAGGCGGCGGGCAGCAGCCGTCAGGAGCTCCTGGAAGGCGGCCTGAGGCGGCGGGGGTTTGTCCGCAACAAAGATCAGCTTCAGGCGGTCGATGAGGGTGGAAATTGAACCGCTCGCCAAAGGTCTGGATGGCTGCGATAGCGCCGGGTGTCAACGTGCTCCCGGTCAATAATTCGAAATGCCGCCTCAGGGCCTGAAGACTGCGAGGCATCTCCGAAAGACATATGAACCGGCCGCGGGCTCAGCGGATCCTGCTCAAGTAGAAGTCGAGCCCGTCCTTGTTGACGACGGCCAGCGCCTCGGCGTGGGGCAGGGCTTTGTTTCTTTTCAGGGACTCCAGGATGCGGACGATCGACAGCGCCACTTCGGCCGTCTGGCCTGCCTGGCGCGGCCGGTCCCGGAGGTAGGCGATCGAATCGAACAGGACGGCGTTGGCCTCGCCGTAGGCGACGGGTTTCCTGGGGCCGTGGAGCCGCACCCAGACCGGCCGGCTCAGGACGTCGTTCACGTGGCTCTGGATGAGATAGGTGGCCCGGCCGATGAGCTTGAGATTCGAAGGGCTGACGTTAGTCATGGTGTTTCCCACGACGCGCCCCAGCTTGGCCATGACCGCCGTGGAATGGGCGTTGAGGAGCATCTTGAGGGCGATGTGGGCGTTGATCTGGAAGGGGTCGCCCGAGAGGGAAACGCCCAGGCTGACGGCCTGGAGTCGCCCGCCGGTCTTTTCATAGGAGCGGAGAAACGCCCCGGCTGCGGCCGAAGTCTTGCCCGGACCGGCGCCTCCGATGGAGATGAGAACGGGTCGGCTTCCCTGGGCGAGAAACAGGTCGCAGAAATCCCGGACCGGGGAGTTTTTCGCTTCCAGGATGGGCTCGTCCGAGGGCAGGCAGGCCGCCACGCCCAGGTCGCCCGGTCCCGGGCCGCGCCGCGTCCGGTTGGTCTCGGAAAAGGAAAAATCGTACAGGAGCCGCTGGTCGTCGCCGGCGTTCTTCAGGCTTTCCAGGGCCTTCGCTTTGAGGTAAGGGTCTTCGATCTCCTCTTCGAAGGGCCGGCGGTAGAATTCCGCCGCCAGGCCGCGGAACGGCCGGCCGAGGAAGGCCAGCCAGGCCTCCTCCTTCGAGGGCGCCGGCGTCCAAACCTGGATCCAGCACTTGCGCGCGGGTTCGTTCACCGTATCCAGGGGATAGAGGCGGAAGGTCGGGCTGCGCTCCGTGGAATCGATGAAGACCGCGATCAGTCCGTCGCCGGCGAAATAGGTCGAGAAACGCCCGGCGGCGTAAGTCTCCGCCTCGAGGTCGGTGAAACGGCTCAGGGAGGGGACCGCCTCCCGGACTTCGCGGAGGATCCCGCGGAAGGATTTCAACCGCTCGGTGACCGGGATGTCCTCCTTGAAACCGACCCGCTCGACCTCGCGCCGCCCGAGGAGGCGCCGCAGGGCGCGCTCCGCTCCTTTTTGCAGCAGGCTGCCGACGACGAACGTCTCGATCGTCGTGGCCTGCATGCGGGTCGAGCCCGTAATGGCCTGCGGCCCCGTGGTCAAATTGACCTTGGTTATCCCCGGCTCGTCCAGGACCGTCCGGCTCCTGGCGAAGGGACGGAGCCGGTCGTCAGGGTTGTTGTAGATGAAATAAAGGCGCTTCCGGCTCTCCGCCGGCGAATATCCGGCCGCCGACTTCCACTGAGCGAGCGCCGCCAGAACCGTGCCGATGACCGAGGAGGTCTCGCCGCCCTCGGTGACGCAGATGACGAGGTCGCCTTTTTTGATCCCCCGGTCCTCGAGCTGAAGCCGGCCGATGAGCTGCAGGTCCTCGAAGCCCTCCAGGGAGCTGATCAGAGCCCGGTCCCCCCCCGTCATCTCGCCGATGAGCGAGCCCTCGATGTCCGCGGCGAGATGCGGCCGCAGCCTGGGCCACAGAGTTTCATCCCTTTTCAGGCGGCTCCAGAAGGGCCGCCAGAAGCTGCTCTCCATCTGCTTGGCCAGCCTTCCGGTGGCGCCGCAGCCGTAAACATAGATGCGCCGCTTTTCAAGCATGGCCGACTCGACTTCCCGGCTGAGCTCCTCGAGCGGGGCGGGCTCGGCGGCGAGGAGGTCGAGGCGCGCGGCGATGTCTTCGTCCACGGTAAAGAGCATCTCCAGTCCCGCGGCGGTGTCGGCCCGGATTTTTTCGCTCAAGTTCCAGGTCAGCGGATGGCGCTGCTCGGTGAGCAGGGTGTGGAGCTGGAACTGCGTTTTGTTCGCCACATAGTCCATCGACTCGTCGGAGGCGGAGACGCCCAGGAGCTTGAGAAGGTTTTCGGCCGCCGGCGCTGCGGCGGGCGCGGGCGTCTGGTCGCGGCCGCGGAGGACAGCCGGCGGCGAGGCCAGAGCCAGAACCAGGACGAGCGCCGGCAGTATCAAGCAGACGCGGGCTCGCCTCGTGCGCGGAGCGCTCTCATCCGTACTGCTGCCGGTCATCGAGGATGTCTCCTTCCTGCCAGTCGCGGATCCAGTCGTCGACGAGG
>CAZFTV010000047.1:6138-11287 GCA_964521765.1 uncultured Eubacteriales bacterium | reverse complement strand
CCAAGGCTTCTCCCCTCGGGGAACATGGCCAGCAGCCCCGCGGCCAGCGTGCCCGTCCTATGGCCCGCTCCGGGATGGACGACCAGCCCCGACGGCTTGTTGACCACGGCCAGGTGGTCGTCGGCATAAAGGATCTCGAGGCTCATATCCTCCGGTTTCAGGCCTTCCCGTGCGTCTTCTTCCCATTCCAGCCCCACCCGGTCTCCGGCCCGCAGCTTATGCCCCGGCTTCACCCCGCTTCCGTTGACGAGCACCCGGCCGGCGACGATGAGGCGCTTGATTCGGGACCGCGTCAGGGAGCGAACCTTCCTTACGAGATAGATATCGAGCCTCAATCCGGCATCCGCGCGACCGGCGACGAGGTCAAGCTGAGGCGGCATTCCGCTTCTTGAGAACGAGATAGAGAGTCAGGCCGGCGGCCAGGCCGACCAGGCAGAAGAACTGCGGCCAGGTCAGGGTGACCAGGGGCGTCGCTCCCTGGATCAGGACGGATTTCGCGGGGTGGTCGCCGCGGAAATACTCGGTGAAAAACCTGATGACCGAGTAGTTCATGATGTAAAAAGAGAAGACCTGTCCGTCAAACTTTTTGCGGCGGAGAATAAAAAAAAGCACCAGGAAATTCGTGAAATTCAAGAAGGACTCATAGAGCTGGACCGGATGCCGTTCTATCCCCAGGGGGATTCCGGTCATTTCTTCAGCCCGGGGGTTGTGGAACGTGACGCCCCAGGGCAGCTCGCACGTCCGGCCGTAACAGCATCCGGCAAGAAAGCAGCCGATCCGGCCGAAGCCGTGGCCCAGGGCCAGGGCCGTTCCGACGAGGTCGCCCATCTTCCAGGTGGGGAGCTTGTGCCGCCGGAAATACCACAGGGCGAAGAGGACTCCGAAAATCAACCCGCCCTGGAAAACCCCGCCCGATCGCGCCAGGTTGAGAAGTTCCCGGGGATTCCGCGTGTAGCGGCTGAAATCGCTGAAGAGAAGAATGAGCTTCGCCCCCAGGATCGAAATGAGCAGGATGGAGAACGCGGCGTCCAGGACGCGCGGGGCGGACAGCCCCTGTTTTTTTCCCTGAACGTAAAGAAACCAGAGCCCCAGGGCCACGCCCAGAGCCATCATGATACCGTAGCTGTAGAGGGTCAACGGGCCAAGTTTCAGCGCTGGCAGCATCAGCGACTCCTTTTAAAGACAAAGATCAGGATCAACCCTACGGCGCCGATGGTGATGCAGGAATCGGCGACGTTAAAGAAAGGCCAGTGGGCTTTTCCGATGTGCAGGTCCAGGAAATCCACGACGTACCCCGGCCAGAGGCGGCTGGCCTGGTTTCCCAGGGCCCCGGTCAGGATCAGGGTCAAGCCGGCGAGCGCCCCTTTCTCCGTGGCCGGAGTTTTAAAGAAATAGACGAGAACGAAGGCCAGGGCGGCCAGGGAGGCGGTGAGAAGCCCGACCCGGACCCAGGGGCTGCCGCTTCCGGACAGGAAGCCGAAGATCGCGCCGCGGTTGCGAACATGGACGAGGTTGAAAAACCCCGGAATGACGGTCACGGTCTGTCCCTGATCAATTCGGGCCTCGACCAGGAGCTTGCTCAGCTGGTCGAGAGCCAGGAGCGCCCCGGCCAGGGCAAGGTAAGGGATCTTGCGCTTCATCATCCCTGTTCTTTCAGGACATCCCGGCAACGGCGACAGAGATGAGGGAAATCATCGCTCTTGCCGACTTCGGTCGAGTAATTCCAGCAGCGCCGGCATTTCTCCCCCGGCGCTTTTTCGACCAGGACTTCCAAATCCGGGCCGGAATGGAATTCCAGGCCGACGGCGGAAACGATGAATAGCGCGGGCAGGTCGGCCTGAAACTTCTCCAGCGGTCCTCTCAGAGCCTCGGGCGCTCTGAGGACGATGCGCGCTTCGAGCGCCTGGCCGAGGCGTTTGTCCTCGCGGGCTTTTTCCAGGTCCTTGAGGACGCGCTCCCGCACCTCGAACACCCGCTCCATGTCATGAGCTTCCTGCGGCTCTATCCATTCTTCCTCGAAAGCGGGAAAATCTTCGAGATGGACGGAGTCCGCCTTTCCCCCCGATGAGGGCATCATCGTCCAGGCGTCCTCGGTCGTGAACGGCAGGATGGGCGCCAGGATCAGAAGAGTCGAACGAAGGATGAGGTAGAGCGCCGTCTGGGCCGAACGACGCTCGAGCGAATGCTTCCCCGAACAGTAAGCCCGGTCCTTGATGATGTCCAGGTAGAGGCTGCTCAGCTCAACTGAAAACAGGTCGGAGAGCGCGTGAAAAACGATGTGGAACTCGTAATCCCGGTAAGCCTGGAGGACCCTGCGTCCGACTTCCGCGGTTTTTCCCAGCGCCCAGCGGTCCAGGGGGAGCAAATCCTCCCGGCCGACCGCCATGTTATCCGGCTCGAAGTCCGAGATGTTGCCCAGGAGAAACCGCCAGGTGTTGCGCAGTTTGCGGTAAGCCTCGACGATGCGGGCCATGATCTCCTGTCCGAACCGGGCATCTTCCTTGAAGTCCAGCATGGCCACCCACAACCTCAGCACTTCGGCGCCGTTCCGGGAGATAATCTCCTCGGGCTCGATGACGTTGCCCAGGGATTTGGACATGGCTCTCCCCTGCTCGTCCAGGATGAAGCCGTGGGTGATGACCGCTTCGTAGGGCGCCCGGCCCCGGGCCGCGACTCCCACCAGGAGCGAGCTGTTGAACCAGCCCCGGTACTGGTCATGGCCTTCGATGTATACATCCGAGGGCCAGGGAAGGTCCGGACGGACCCCCAGGACGTTGTGGCTGGCTCCCGACTCAAACCAGACGTCGAGGATGTTGCTCTCCTTGGACAGCTCTCCGGAGCCGCAGCGGGGACAGGATTTCCCGGAGGGGAGGAATTCCGCCTCCGGCTTGATGAACCAGGAGCTCGACCCCTCGCGGGCGAAGACATCGGCGGCCCGAAGACAGATCTCCTCGTCGGCCAGGACTTCGCCGCAGGCCCGGCAGGCGAAGGCCGGGAAGGGGACTCCCCACAGCCGCTGCCGGGAGATGCACCAGTCGGGACGATTGGCCACCATGTTGGCCATTCGCTCCAGACCCCAGGGCGGGATCCATCTCACCCGACGGACTTCCTCGAGCGCTCTGTCGCGCAACCCGGATCCGTCCATGGAGATGAACCACTGGGCCGTAGCCCTGAAGATGACCGGGTTCTTGCACCGCCAGCAGTGGGGGTAGGAGTGGGTGAGATCGCCCCTGCCGACCAGGCTGCCGTCCTTCTCCATGTCGTCCATGATGACGCGGTTGGCTTCGAAGACGTTCAGTCCCGCATATCGGCCGACGTCGGGCGTGAAACGGCCTTCATCGTCAACGGGAGTGTAGATGTCCAGCCCGTATTCGACTCCCGTGGCATAATCCTCCTGGCCGTGTCCCGGCGCCGTGTGGACGGCGCCCGTGCCCGTGTCGAGGGTGACATATCCGGCCAGGACGAAGACCGATTCCCTGTCGATGAAGGGATGGCGGGCTTTAAGCCCCTTGAGCGCCGCGCCGGGTAACTCGGCCAGGATCCGGACGTTTCTCAGGCCCAGCTCCCCGGTGAGCAGGGGGATGAGCTGCTTGGCGGCGATGAAAACCTCTCCCCCGGCCTCGAAGGCGGCGTATTCGTGCTCGGGATGGAAGGCGATGGCCAGGTTGGCCGGCAGGGTCCAGGGTGTCGTCGTCCAGATAAGGACAGATGCCTTCAGGCCCTTAAGCGCGGGATGGACCTTCGAGAGGTCGGATGTCACCGGGAACTTGACATAGATCGAAGGGGAGCGTCTGTCCTTGTATTCGATCTCTGCTTCGGCTAGGGCTGTCCGGCAGGAGGCGCACCAATGGACGGGGCGCTTGCCTTTATAGACGTTGCCCGAGCGGAAAAAGGCCGCCAGGTGGCGCAGCACCTCTCCCTCGTAGCCGGGGTCCATGGTCAGGTAGGGTTTGTCCCATTCCCCCAGAACCCCCAACCGCTTGAATTCTCGGCGCTGGATGTCGATGAATTTTTCCGCGTACCGGGCGCACTCCTCCCGGACCTGAATGATGGTCATGTCCTTTTTTTTCTCGCCGAGCTGCTGGTCGACCTTGATCTCGATGGGCAGTCCGTGGCAGTCCCAGCCGGGGAGATAGGCCGCCTGGAACCCCAGCATGGTTCTGGACTTGACGATAAAATCTTTCAGGATCTTGTTCAGAGCCGTGCCGAGATGGATGTGGCCGTTGGCGTAGGGCGGGCCGTCGTGGAGGACGAACGTCGGCCGGCCGGACCCCTTGGCCAAGACCTTCCTGTACAACCCCTCCGCCTCCCATTTCTCGAGAATCTCCGGCTCGCGCTGGGCCAGCTTGGCCTTCATGGCGAAATCCGTTCGCGGCAGGTTGAGCGTGTTCTTGTAGTCCGGGGCTTCAGACATCATATTCTCCGGTCGATTCAAGCTCCGTATTATAGACGAAACGGACCCCGTTTCCTAGCGGAGCGAAGCGGCCCGAAATTGCCGATAGAGTTTGAATGATTTTTAAGTCCAGGGGGAGGGCTTCGGCGTCTGGCGCGGTTCCAATCGCTGCGGAAGCGCGCATGCCGCCTCAACCCTCCCCCTGACCTAAAAATAAATTTATTTGACAACGCAGATTTTTCGGCCATTTCGGGAAACAATGTGTCAGAGGGAGGGCAAGATCGAAGGCGGCGAGGCTCAGCTCTTGATGAAGTGCGCGCCGCGGCTGACCGGATTGCTCAGGGCGGCCTGAGTGATGAGCAGCGCCACCTGGATGCCCTGCCTGAGGGCCACGACGTTCTCATCCATGCGCACTTCCCGGTAGAACTTCTCGATGCGGTGGTTCAGGTACTCGAGGTCGGCCCTGGCCCGCTCCAGCCGTTTGCGGGTGCGGATGATGCCGGCGTAGTTCCAGAGCGTGGAACGGATGGACAGCCAGTCCTGGTTGATGAGGGCCGGGTCGATCTCCTCCTCGTTCCGGGGATAATACCAGGGGTGGATCTCCGAAGGCTTGAAGAGCCGCGCCTGGGAGATGTTCTCGGCGATGGCTCGCGCCGCGCGCGTGCCCCACACCAGCCCTTCCAGGAGCGAAGTGGAAGCCAGACGGTTCGCGCCGTGGACTCCGGTGCAGGCCGTCTCGCCCACGGCATACCAGCC
>CAZFTV010000047.1:5678-6128 GCA_964521765.1 uncultured Eubacteriales bacterium | reverse complement strand
AAGGGAGGTCTGCCCCCAGGCGTCGGCGAGCACCCCGCCGCAGCTGTAATGGGCAGCCGGGACGACGGGGATGGGCGACTTGGTGATGTCGACGCCCTCCTCGAGACAGGTCTTGTAGATATAAGGGAATCTCTTTTTGATATCCACTTTAACGTAAGAGGCCAAGTCGAGGAGAACGTAATCGGAGTCGGTCTCTATCATCTCCTCATAAATGGCCCGGCTGACCTCGTCGCGTGGAGCCAGGTCTTTCCTGTCCGAGTACTTCTCCATGAAGGTCCGGCCTTCGCGCGTCTTGAGCCTGGCCCCCTCTCCCCTGACCGCCTCGGAGATCAGGAACCCACCGGAGTCACGGTGAAAGAGCGAGGTCGGGTGGAACTGGAGGTATTCCATGTTGACGATACGGGCCGCCGCCCTGTAGGCCATGGCGTACCCGGCGCCGATCGCCTCCCG
>CAZFTV010000047.1:0-5614 GCA_964521765.1 uncultured Eubacteriales bacterium | reverse complement strand
CTCCCCCTTTTTCTCAAACTAGGGCCGGTCGATGGTGATGAGCGGCGTTGTCCAGGACATAAGCACCGATACACTGAGGCGGCCTGTAGTAGTTGATGGCGTTTTTCGAGTGATGGGGCACGGTCAACACATCCACGGCGGAGTGTCCCGTGAGCAGGGACAGGCGCTTCTGCCCCCGGAGCGCCCGGATCAATCGCTCCTGGATCGTCCGGCCCGTTGTGTCCTTGACATGCAGAACGCGCCGCCGGGAATGCCCCCCCTCCTGCGCGTAGTCCAGGGCGTCGGGAGAGCTCCGGGAAAAAGGAATCTTGAGCTCGCGGACGAGGATTCGATCGATCAGCGGCTTGCTCTCCGCCGCCAGCAACTCCACCGCCTCGGGGTTGTTGATGCCGTCCCCGGCGGTGATGATGTCCTCGGCCAGGAGCTCGGGCTGGTCATCATCGCCCAGGGAGACGATCCCTCCCTGGGCGTAGAGGGTGTTGGATTCCTCGGCGTTCATATTCTTGGTTATGACGATGACGTTGAGACCGTTTCCGGCCGCTTCGAGCGCGGTCGTGGCCCCGGCGATGCCGCAGCCGATGACTAAAACATCGGTGTCGATGTCCCGGCGACTCTCATTCCCCCGGCCTGTCACGTCTTGAACTCCAGGCTGATGTCGAGCGCCGGGGCCGAATGGGTCAGCGCTCCCACGGAGATGAAATCCACTCCGCAAGCGGCGATGCGGCGCACGCGCCGCATCGTCACCCCTCCCGAGGCCTCGACCGGGACGCGGCCGGCGACCCAGCCCACGATCCGCCGCATCCCGCGCGGGGGCATGTTGTCCAGCATGATCATGTCGGCTCCGGCCTCCACGGCCTCCCGGGCCGAGGCGAAATCCGACACCTCCACCTCGATTCTCATCCGTTGTCCGAGCTTCTTCCGGACGCGTCGCACGGCCTCGGCGACGCTTCCGGCGAGCAGGAGGTGGTTGTCCTTGATCAGCGCCATATCCGAGAGGCTGAAACGATGATTCGCGCCGCCGCCCATGCGGACCGCATATTTCTCCAAGCCCCTCCAAGCCGGCGTCGTCTTGCGCGTGTCGAGAATCCGGGCTCTCGTGCCCCTTACGGCGGCCACATAGTCCCTGGTCAGGGTGGCGATGCCGGACAGGCGCTGCAGAAAGTTCAAGGCGGTCCTCTCCCCTTTCAACAAGACCCTGGACCGGCCTCTCACCTCGGCCAGGATATCTCCCTTGCGGAAATCCTTGCCGTCCGGGATCTTTTTCCTGAATGAAACGGGAGATCCTGACTTGTGGAACACTCGGGCGGCGATATCGATGCCGGCCAGCCGTCCGGCTTCCTGGGCCAGAAAAAAAGCATGCGACATCGAATAGAAAGGAACGAGACTCTCCGAGGTTATGTCTCCGGCGGGGGCGTCTTCTCTCAAGGCCGCGTTGATGAGAGCGTCGAACTCGGAGGAAAACATGCAGAAATTATAGAGTTTTCCCTGCCATCGGTCAATCGAGCCGCTGTTTTCGTCGTCTCGAGCGTCATGAGCCGGACGGGACAAGACAACGGCAGGTTTTGCCGTCCCGGAGGGGCGGATACCCCCCTGAGGTCCGGGTCGTCGACCGAGAGGCGGCTGACGCCCTCCGTCATCGGTCCGCGGGGTGGGCCTCAAACCCCGCCCGGACAGCGGTTGACTTCAAGCCCGTTCCATGTCTTTATAGAATCCATGTCCCGGAAAAAATTGCTGTATGTTCTTCTCTCCGTCGTCATAGCCGTGCTGCTGATGTGGGTTTTGTTCCGAGAAATCGATCCCGAGGATGTCAAAAAGACGCTGCTCGGCCTGTCGCTCCCTGCCCTGGGGGCCTTTATCGCCGTCCACCTCTTCGCCGTCTGGCTGAGAGCCTGGCGTTACAAGCTGCTCCTTCGTCCCCATCCCTGTTCCTGGTCCGGAATCATCCTGGCCACCCTCGTCCGCAATTCCTTCGACGACCTCCTTCCGGCGCGAATCGGGTCGCTGTCTTATATCTATATTCTCAACCAAAGACTCGGCATCGCTTTCGAATCTGCGGCCTCCTCCTTTGTCGTCGCCTTTGTGCTCGATTTCCTGACCCTCGGGCCGTTCCTCATCATCGCCGTCCTCGCCGTGGGCGCCGGCAAACTCCGCCTTTCCGGCGCAGCCTTAGCTGCGCCGGCGCTGGGCTTTTTCGCCCTCACTGTGCTCATCCTATGGAAGCTGGCGCCGATCACCCGCTTGGCCGGCAGGGCATGCCGGTACGCTTTTCGCGGTCTCAGCCTTTCGGAAAAACCCTGGGCGAAAACCGTGCTCGACAAGATCGAACTCGTGCGGGAAAGCCTCGACCGCGCCCGCCGCCCAGGTCTTATGTCCGTCGTCCTGGTCCAGTCCTTTTTCATTCGTCTGGCAAAATACGTATCCATCTATTTCCTACTCTGGGGATTCCTCGGCAGCCACGGCTACCGTTTGACAGACATCAGTTTTTGGAGGACGAATCTAGGATTGACGGGAGCTGAGTTCACGGCCATTTTTCCGGTCAAAGGCTTGGGGGGGTTCGGGACCTGGGAGATGGCCTGGACGGTCACGTTCCAACTGCTGGGATTTCCAGTGGTTCTTGCCGCCGACAAATTGTTCTTGATCAAATCGACCGGCCTGGGCGTTCATCTCACCACGAACCTCCTGGAATACGGACTGGGCCTCGCGGGGATCCTTCTCTTGCTCCTTCCCTATTTGCGCAGGAGAAGGGATGAAGCTCGGAAGATGAATGCGCCTGCTTCGCCGGACTAGGATGACCGTCAGAGCATGAATATCGATTGGAAATTTTTCGGCCTTTCTGCGGACGAGCTCGAGCCGTTTTTGAGCCTCGGCTTGTCCAGCGGCGGAGATTTCGCCGAGATGTACCTCGAACATCGCGCTCACAGCTCCATCCGCATGGAGGAGGACATCATCAAAGACACGTCGGAGAGCGTCGTCCTCGGCCTGGGAGTCCGCGTCCTCAAAGACGAACAGACCGGATACGGATACACCAGCGACCTGTCTCAGGACGGTATCCGAAAAGCCGTACTTTCCGCGGCGGCCGTGGCCTCTTCTCATTCCACGGGGAAGGTTTTCCTGCCAGCCTTCAACATTCGTCAATTCTCTTCAACTCCTATTTATTCCAAATCCGAACCGGCTGCTTTATCAGCCAAAATCCTGCTTGTTCAAGAAGCCTACCAGGCAGCTCAGAGGATTTCCCCGGCCGTGGAAAAAGTCAAGGTCTCCTTCAGCGACATGACGCAAACCGTCATCATCGCCAACAGCGAAGGCCTTCTCGCCGGCGACAGGCGACCGATGGTCAGGCTCGCCTGTTTGGCTCTTGCCGGACGAGACGGACGCCGGGAGGCGGGATTTTCCGGAGGAGGAGGCCGGGGCGGGACGGAGCTCCTGAAGGGAACGATGAGTCCCTCCCTGATCGGCGAAGACGCCGCCCGCGAAGCCTTGAGCCTGCTCGAAGCGCGACCGGCGCCGGCCGGCGAAATGCCCGTCGTGCTCGCTCCCGGACACAGCGGCGTGCTCATTCATGAAGCCGTGGGTCATCTCCTTGAAGCGGATTTCATCCGGAAAAAAACGTCCGTCTTCTGGAATAAAATCGGGCGCAGCGTCGGATCCCCGGCCGTGACCATTTACGACGATCCCACCATTCCTTTGTTCCGGGGGTCTTACAACATCGACGACGAGGGAACCCGTCCCGTCAAAACCATGCTGGTGGAAAAAGGCATCTTGAACGGCTTGCTTCAGGACCGGCTGTCCGCGCTGATTTTGGGGCGGCCCCTGACCGGGCACGCCCGGCGCCAGGATTTCACCTGCTATCCCCTGCCTCGGATGTCGAACATCTACATCGACCGGGGAGAATATGCCCCCGAGGAAATCCTCCGCTCGGTGAAAAAAGGCTTTTACGCGGAGCGTTTCCTGGGAGGCCAGGTCGAGGACTCGGGAAAATTCACCTTTTCGGTGAGCTTCGGTCATCTCATCGAAGACGGCCGCCTGACCGCGCCGGTCAGGCAGGCGACCCTGATCGGCTCCAACCTGACCATTCTGAAGAAGATCGTCAGAACAGGATCCGATCTCGCCTTCAGCCTCCAGACCGGGACCTGCAGCAAGGAAGGTCAGGACGTCCCCGTCACGGACGGCTGCCCGACGCTGAAAATCAGCTCTATGACCGTGGGGGGCTCCCTTGAAGGCTAAGCTCTCCCTGGACGAACTGAGGCGCCTTGCGGAACGACTGGTGAAAAAAGCACGAGACGCCGGGGCTGAGGAAGCGGAAGCGCACGTCGCCGAAGAATCGGAATTCAACGTCGACGCGCGTCTCGGAAAAATCGAAAATCTCATCCAGGCCGGATCCCGAAGCATGGGCCTGCGCGTCATCCTCGGCCGCCGGACGGCCCATTTTTCCTCCTCGGACCTCAGGGAAGACGTCCTCGAGGATCTCATCAAGAGAGCCGTCGAGCGGGCGAGGCTCGCCGGCGCGGACGAATGCTCCAGCCTGCCGGAAGATCTCGAAGAGCCGCCGGATGCCTCGGCGCTTGGTCTTTTCGATCCGGACATGGAGTCCGTGACGCCGCAGGAGAAGATCGATCTGGCCCTCCGGACGGAGCGTTTAGCCCTCCAAAACAAGCGCATCACGAATTCCATGGGTGCCAGCCTGGGAACGAACGATTCGACGGTCATCCTGGCCAACTCCAAAGGCTTCCTCGGCGATTTCCGCTTGACCCACTGCTTTCTGAGCGTCGGGCTCCAAGCCGGAGGAACGAACGACCGCGTGGAGGATTTCTGGTTTTCCTCGGCGATCCAATGGAAGAAACTCGCCGCGCCGGAAGATGTGGCCCGGACCGCGGTGGAGAGAACGCTCCGCCTTCTCCGTCCCCGGAAAATCAAAACCCAGGATGCGTCGGTCATCTTCGAGCCTTTGATGACCTCCTGGCTCATGGGGTTCCTTTTCTCCTGCGTTTCCGGAACGGCCGCCTATCAGAAAACGACATTCCTCGAGGGACGGCTGGGAGAGAAAATCGGGAACAGGTTCGTGACCGTAATTGATGACGGCCTGCTTCCCGGAAAGCCCGGGACACACCCCTTCGACGCCGAGGGCGTTCCCTGCCGGCGAACGACGGTCTTGGAGGAAGGCGTTCTTAAAACCTTTCTGTGCGACTCCTATGCCGCCCGGAAGCTCGGCTTGAAGAGCACGGGGAACGCCGACGGTGGAGGAGTCGGCCCCAACAATTTCTTCCTCCAGCCAGGTGCGAGCCGGCCCGAGGACATCATCGCCTCAACCGACCGCGGCCTTCTCCTGGTGAAGACTCTGGGGCACGGCCTCAATCCCGTGACGGGCGAAATTTCACGAGGAGCCTTCGGCCTGTGGGTGGAAAAAGGCGAGATCGCCTATCCGGTCTCGGAGATCACGATCTCGGGCAACCTGGGCCGGATCCTGAACGATATCCAGGCCGTGGGCTCGGACCTGGACCTGGAGAGAGGGTTGTCCGGGCCGACGATAAAAATCGGCGAAATGACCGTCGCCGTCCTCGACCGCCCGGAAATCGCTCGCGCCCTCGCCACAAATCCCAAGCTGCTTCTGCTGGAT
>CAZFTV010000046.1:10823-11331 GCA_964521765.1 uncultured Eubacteriales bacterium | reverse complement strand
TTTCAGGAGAGGGAATACCTGGTCAGGAACTGGGGGCCCTTCGCCTTCGACCCGGCGGGTCTGGATTATGTCCTGCTGACGCACGCCCACCTCGACCATTGCGGGCTTTTGCCCAAGCTGGTCAAGGAAGGCTTCCGCGGCCGCATCCTGGCCACGGAGGCGACGAGGGATCTGCTGCCCATCGTTTTAGAGGACAGCGCCCATTTGCAGGAAGAAGACGCGGCCTACAAGAAAAAGCGCCACGCCCGAGAAGGCCGGAGCGGCGCCCATCCCGAGGCCCCCCTCTACACCGTCGAGGATGCCCGGCGCGTACCGCCTTACACCGAGTCCATTCCCTACCGCCGGGGCCGGGCGTTGAGCGACCGCCTCGAGGTGACGTTCCATGACGCCGGCCATATCCTCGGCTCGGCCATGATCGAACTTTGCCTTCATGATCCGGGAGGGGAGAAGCGCCTTCTTTTCACCGGCGACCTCGGGCAATGGGACAAGCCGATCGTCAGAAACCCCT
>CAZFTV010000046.1:0-10798 GCA_964521765.1 uncultured Eubacteriales bacterium | reverse complement strand
TCATGTCGATTACCTCGTCCTGGAATCCACCTACGGCGATGCGGACCACGAAGACCCCAAAAGCCTGGAGAACATGCTGCAGGACCTGATCGGCCGGACCGCGGCGGACGGGGGGAACGTCCTCATCCCGACCTTCGCCCTGGAGCGAGCCCAGGAAGTCCTCTATACCCTCAGCCTTCTGTTCGCCGAACAGCGATTGCCGCGCGTCCCGGTATACCTCGACAGTCCCATGGCCGCTGAAGTGACCCGCGTCTTTGAGAAGCACGTCGACTTCATGGATCGCCAGGCCCAAGCCCTCTTTAAGTCCGGGAATCATCCTTTCCGTTTCCCGGCCCTTCATCTGGTGAAGACAACTGAAGAGTCCAAGGCCCTCAACAACCTCAGGGAGCCGTTCGTCGTCCTGGCCGGTTCGGGAATGTGCACCGGCGGCCGGATCAAGCACCACCTCCAGCGCAACATCAGCCGGCCGGAGTGCCTCATCCTGTTCGTCGGCTTCCAGGCCCGAGGGACGTTGGGCCGGCAGATCCTGGACGGCCAACCCTCGGTTCGGATTCACGGCCAGACGTATCCCCTGCGGGCCCGGGTCGCCCAGCTCCACGGTTTCTCGGCGCACGCCGGACAGCGGGACATCGTGCGATGGCTGAGCTATCTCCGCCACGAACCCGGAATATTCCTTAAGCACGGAGAGGAAGACAAGACCGCGGCGCTGGCGGCGGTCATTGAAGATGAATTCGGCTGGAAGGCCCGTGTTCCATCTTACCTGGAAGAGGCCGAGCTCAACGGCCGGACCGCGCCGACGGATGCCGGGTGAGCCGTTTTAGGGCCTGAGTCACCAGAACTCCACCCTCAGGGCGATGGGGCCGCCGCCCCGCTCCTCCTCGTCATGGTGCATGGTCGAGCGCGGCCCCTGGCGATGCCACTTCGTCAGGCCGTTGACCGTGGCCCGCAGCTCGCCCAGCCGCTCGACGGCGTCCCGGTCGGGAAGCGTCCAAACCAGGGTATCGCCCGTGACATTGTCCGGGCCGAACAACCTGTCCCGTAGAAACTTGGGCGCGGCCGTCATCCTCGGCTGTCCGGTGACATGCCATGGGCCTTCGAAGTCTGCCCAGGAATAAGACTCTCCGGTCACCGTCCAGCGGGTGAAGATGGGGTTGGGAAATTCGGTGCCGTAATCCAGTCGGTAGTAGTTCCGCGGCAGCGTCTCGGGGACGAGACGGACGTTCTTTCCGCCGATAACCTGGAACCTCACCTGGTCGCGCCTTTGACCGAGCGTCATGGCCCGGACCCAGATTTCATCCTCGGGCGAGGCGGTCACCCAGGCGGAGCCGTGAGATCCTCCCGGACGCCTGCCCTTGGGGTCGATCTGGTCCTCGGGTTTTATTTTTTCAGGAAATATCAGGAAACCGGCGGCGTTGGGGTCCAAGGATTCGCCCATGGGCTTGACGAGGATTTCGACGGCCATCCGGTCCGCGCGATTGAAGACCGTCACCTTCATCTCGGAACGCGGAGTGCCTCCGTTGTCGGAAAGCTCCATGGCCTTCCTCTCCAAGGCCATGGTCAGGAGGCCGAGCGCGGTCAGGGGGCCGCGCTCGCGGCAGAGAGCCAGGGTCTGCTGAGGGGAGGCGGAGGCCAGGGCCTCGAAGAGAAGGGATTCATCGGTGTAACTCTTGCCCCCGAATTTGACCGGCTTTTGGGGGTCGGTTTCCCCGATCAACAGAGTCTGGATGGACCTGTTCACGGTTTTGATGTCCGGGTCGGTGAGGGGCTTGTTGACCGCGGTTCGCACCCGGGCGAACTCCGATTTCAGGTATTCGATGCAGGGCCGGACCCGCGCCTCCCATTTGGGGATGAATTCATTTTTCAGGAAGGCGTACTTGTCATAAAGCCTCAAGTCCCGATGGTCGCGAAGGCTGTCCCGGCCGAAGATGAAGTTGGAATACCTTCTCTCCCAGGTTTCCACGTCCAGCTGCAGCTTGCCCTTGCGGCCGCTCCCCTCGGGAGCGATCAGGGCGTTGAATCTCCTCTCCCCGGCGTCGATGTATCTCCGGGCTACGGTCAGCGCGCTGGTCAGGATGGCCTGGCTCTGCGCCGCCTTAAGCTCAAGGTTGGTGATCTGGGAGATCGTCGAGCGGAAGAAGTAGTAGGACAACGACCAGAAATCTATGATGGCCGCGGGCGCGGAGAAGGGGAGATATGTGCTCAGCAGCGGCGGGAGCTCCGGCTCGGGCACATCGCCCAATATCTGGGATCCTACCGGAGAGACGACAAGGAGAACAAGCCCCAACAGTCCTCCGATTTTGCCGATAAGCGTTTCTCGCGACATGGCACCTCCTTCGTGATTTGACCTCAGCCTTGAAAATAACGCCACCAGGCCTTGATAGCGGCTCTGGCGGACCTTGAAATTCCAGTCAACCCGGCCTCAATCATGCGGGTTTCCGACGGAAACCGTCCCGGTTGTTTCTTCGGGAGGGGCGGCGCAAAAGGCGTCCAATTCATGGATGGACCAGTACCACGCGGGGTCGTGGCCGGTGTTCACCACCCGGAAGGCGCGGGCCGTAACTCCTGGCAGCGGGATGTCCAGGGATAAATCATGGGGGTTAAGATACCTACGGATATCGATAAAAACCCGGTCGTTCCGGGCCACGGTCGTCCATGAGCGGCCGTCTTCGGTCGTCTCGACGGCAAATCCCCGAGGATAATCATTCAGGCTCGGGCTGAAGAGCAGGCGCAGCATGACCAGCCGCTCGGCGCGGCCCATGTCGACCTCGAAAAGGAAGCCGGGCTGTTGATTCCCGGCCGTGTCCCAGCGCGTGGAGTCATCCCCGTCAACGGCCAGGACCGCGGCTTCCTCGTTGACGTTGGCCGAGACCTTCCAGCCGCGGCGGTCGATTTTCCGGCGTGGCGGCGGAGGCTGCCGCAAGGCTCCCAATCCCTCCTGCCAGTTCTGTATCTCATAGACGAAGACGCTCCCGAATTTTCCGGTGAGGACAGCCAGGTCCGGCCTGGAGGAGAGCTCCGCGACATAAACAGGCACGGCTTCGGCGGGCATCAGGGACTCGTGCAGCAGCAGGTATCGGACGCCGAGCGACTTGAGGTCGAGGATATTCTGCTCCATGGGCGCTCCGCCATCCCATCGCTCCCGAAGGAGGTCATAAAGGGGAGGAATGTAGCCGCTGAAGCCGTTCACCAATCGCTTCCAGTGGTAGGCCGAGTAATAGATCCGGGGACATTCCAGACCGCCCGGGCTCCGGCCCCGGGCCGGCAGCGGAAGCTCGAGCAGGGCGAAATCTCCTTTTTGGGAAGCCAGCCATTGATAGACGGCCGGGATGTCTTTTTTCACCGGTATGCTCTTGGTCAGGACGGGAACCGACAGATACTCGGCCAGGATCACAAGGGACGCCAGCGCCAGGACCGAGGTCCGGGCCGCGCCCTTCAGCCGGCGGGAGGCTTCGCGCAGGCCGAAGGCCGCGAAAATGGACAATGAGAACATGACAAAAATATGGCTTCTGGCCGCGGCCCGCAGGCCTTCGAAGCCGGGAATGAACATGGCCAAGAGCTCATAGGGCCCGCCCATTCCGAAGGTCATAAAGAAGGCCAGCACAAGAATCAAGAACAGCGCCCAGGCGACAGGGTCGATCGATCGACTGCCCAACAGAGGTCCGGCGCGCAAGGTCTTTTTCAGGGCGTGATAGCCCAGAACGAGCACAGCCAGGACCAGCAACGGCTTGAGCGGGCTGCGGGCATGGATCGCCAGGCCCGGCAACAAGATCAGTTCGAAACCTCCCTTGAGCACGACCCGGTAGAGGACATAAGCGACAAAGACAATGAGGGACGCGAGCCCCAAAAACAGAACCCTTACTCCGGCCCGGGAAGCGCCCTCGTCGGTGCGCGGGAGGTCTCTTCGTCGAAATCTCAGCGACGCCGCACAGCCGGCCGCGGCCAGGAGGACGACAACGGCGCCCGGAAACAGCTCGCCCTCGGGGATGTGGAATTTGGCCGTGACGCGGCCGTAGATGACGTTGAGCGGCGAAGTGGCGAGATAGCTTGTCAACCGGGCGCCGCCGATCCCGCGCTGCAACCCGAGCAGCGACTTGACCTGGGCATAGCGATAGAGAAAAGGGCCGAGGCACAAAGCGGCCAGAAGAGCAAAGACGGCCATCTGGGACCAGAACCGAGCCTCTCTCCACTTACGCCGGACGAGAGTCATGATCAGGATAAACAGGCCGGCCATGATGCTGAGATAAAGGGCGTAATAGCCGTTGGCCAGCGACTGAAGGACGAAAAACAGCGAAAACAAAAAGAGGTCTTTCCATCGGCCCTGATCAAAAAAATTGATCAGAAATAAAAAAACAAGGGGAATTCCGCCCGCGGTGATGACCTGAAGATGGAAAAGATGGGCGATCATGAAAGGAGAAAAGGCGAAAATGAACCCGGCCGCCACAGAACCCAGAAAATGGCCCGTGAGCCGACGGGCGAGAAGGAACATGCCGAAGGCGGAAGTCACAAACCCGAAGATCAGGACAACGTTATAGGCCAGGATGGGATTTCCCGAGAGAAGCTGGACGGGCAGGGCCGCGAGCGCCTGGGGAAAGAGATGCTCGGAATAGGCCAGCGTGTTGCGGTAGGGGTGGTAGATGTTCGCCTCGAACCACCCGCCGACGTCCAGGCGGACCATCTGCCTGTTGTTCCAGGCCAGGATCCAGGCGTTGAGCAGGGGGTCCCCGTGATCACGGACATGCGTGCCCAGGTGGAGGACGAGGGGATAGGTCATCAGCAGGGCGAGGAGGAGAAAAAGCCCGAGCGCCAGATAGGCCTGGAGACGTTTGTGGCTCATGAGCGTTTATAAAGCCGTACTCCTCAGGATGCCGCCCGGCGGGGTATCGGGCGGGAGGTTTGTGGTCGGCTGGTTGTAGGCCGCCCGCTTGTACTCCAAAACGGCCGAAGAGGGCGTCAGGGTCAGCTTGAGGTATCCGGACGGACCCCAGAAATCCGTGGGGCTGCAAGCGCGGGCGGATTCGGTCTGAGAAAATCCTCAGCAGCCGTAAAACTTCTTCCAGAGCTCGCCCTTGTACCAAGCGAGCTCGCCCACGGGTTTCGGCGACCCGGCGCATACGCCGCTCAGCGAGCCCTCGAGCTTCCTGACGAAATGGATGTGGTCATGCCCGTAAAAGCAGGTCCGCACCCCCCCCTCGCGCATCATCCGGGTCAGCTCGACCTGCTCCACCCGGCCTGGGTCCGAGCAGTAGGGAGCATAGTCCTCGGCGATGAACAAGGGCCCGCGTCCGTAGGCGTAGCTGGTGATGTCTTCATTGGTTCCCCGGGGCCAGCCTCCCAGGACGTGGTGGAAGAAAGTGAATTTCCATGCGGCGTCGTGCTCCAGGACGCGGCTGAACCAGTCCTTCTGCTCTTGGCCCAGGGTCCAATCTTCGGGCCGGAGCGGGCCCGGGAACGGGTTGTAGCCTTCGTTGTCCAGGACGATGAACTGAGGGTTGTCAAGGCCGGAGCTATCGCCCCACGGAAGACAAAAGAAATTTTCGTCGGCGGAATGTCGCTGGGGGGCTCCCGGCTGACGGAAATATTTCTTCCTGTAGGAGACCGCCCAGGGCCGGGCATAGTCGTATCCGGATTCACCGTCGTGGTTACCCAGCACGAGATAGACGGGAAGCCGCGGCGTGAGCGCCGAATACATCCGTCTCATTCTCAGCCAGAAGAGGCGCGCGTAGGCGTCATAGTCCGAGTCCGAGGCCTCCGCCGGGTCCTTGAGTCCCAGCCCGGACCATTTGTATCCCGCGCCGATGCCCGTCGAATCGCCGAGGATGAACATCGCATCCGGATTTTCGCGGGTCAAAACAAGGTGGATGATCTTGGCCAGGCCGTATCCGCTCTTGACCTTGGCTTCATCGGAGAAATCCGGGGGGATATAGGACGGATCGAGCTCAAGACGGCGGAGAAAGTCATTGACATACTCGCCGCTCAGCCTCGCCGCCCGCAGGCCCGGGTCCTGGACGACGCGACCCGGCAAGTCGGCATCGTCATAAGTATGATCATCCGACATGAGGATGACCTCCAGCCGCTGCCTGTCCAGGTAGGAGCGGGGTGTTTTGACCCGCCGGGTGGGCGTCGAGCGCCAGCCCGAAGACGCCCCGCTGTCCTTGAATTCCAGGCGGTAGCAGAACTCCGGGCCCCAGAAATAGCCGGCTAGCGGGATGTTCAGGACATCGCGAACCTGATGGTAGGTCGCGGCCGTGCCGGAGGTCAGGGCCGAGGGCGTCTGGCCTTTGTAAAGCTTTACGTCGAGCTCCCGGCCGGGCTTGGCGATCAGGCTCAGGACGGCTTCTTGGGGGGAGAGGAAGGCGAACCTCTCGGCCGCTTCGAAAAATTCCGCGTCATAGAGGGGATCGTCCAGCGGCGCTGAAAGGGGCTCTGTCCGGACGGCGCCGGGGGAGAGGGCCGTCCCCAGAGCGGCCAGGCCGGCGGATTTCATGAACTCGCGTCGTTTCATGGGCCCATGTCCTTATCCGGGGCCATGTTCCCGGGACGATGCTCGAGGCCGGCCTCCCGCTCAGCGCATGGAAATCTTCTTGGTGAAAACATCCCCGTCTTTTATAATGAAAATGCTTTATCCTGTAAAGGGATAAAGCGCCGCCTCAGGTCTCTTTGTTCCCAGCAAAGGGGCCGGTTCGAGTCCGGCGGGATGGCGAGCCGGGGCGCGTTTTTTCGCCTTGATCGACCGCCCGAAACGCAAAACTCCATGGAGAGAAAGATATGAATAGCGCAAAAAGAACGAGCCGGTTATTTTCGATGCTGACGGTTCTTGTCTTGTTGGCGGCGACCGGGGTCAAGGCGGAGGGCCCGGCCTCAAAGGCCGAATCGGTCTTCGGCAAGCTGTCCTGGCGGTCGATCGGGCCGGCGGTCATGGGCGGCCGGACCGTGGACATCGAAGTGGGCGAGAAGCAGCCGTGGGTCATTTTCGCCGCCGTCGGCCCCAGCGGCGTCTGGCGTTCGATGAACAACGGCATCACCTGGGAGAACGTATTCGGCCGGGAATCCACCGTATCCGTGGGCGACCTGGCCCTCGACCCCGCGGACCCGAACATCATCTGGGCGGGCACGGGGGAGGCCACCTGCCGGAACAGCGTGACCATCGGCGACGGCGTCTACAAGTCGGCGGATGGAGGCAGGACCTGGACGAATATGGGCCTTCGGGAAACGCGCCACATCAGCCGGATCCTCGTCGACCGCCATCATCCCCAGACGGTTTTCGTCGCCGCCATGGGACACCTCTGGGGGCCCAACGAGGAGAGGGGGGTCTTCAAAACCACGGACGGCGGCCTCACCTGGAGGCGCGTCTTGTTCGTCAACTCCGACACCGGGGCGGCCGACCTCGTCCAGGACCCGAGCGACGGGAACATCCTTTATGCCGCGGCCTACGAGCACCGCCGGCTGCCCTATCGGTATGTCAGCGGGGGAAGGGGAAGCGGCCTGTTCAAGTCCACGGACGGGGGGGAGACCTGGCGCAGGCTGACCAAGGACCTTCCCGGCGGCGTCGTGGGCCGCATCGGAATCGATGTCTCCCGAAGCCAACCCCATGTCGTCTACGCCCTCGTCGAACACGCCGAATCGGGCTTATGGCGCTCCGAGGACAAGGGCGAGAGCTGGGCGCGCGTGACGGACGCCAAGACCTTCTCCATGATCAACACCCGGCCGTTTTATTACAGCCAGGTTCGCGTGGACCCGTCGGACGACAAGACCGTGTACGTGATCTCCACCGCCGGCTATGTCTCCGCCGACAAGGGGCGCAGCTTCCGGATGTTCACCGCCGGCACCCATTCCGACCATCACGCCCTGTGGATCGACCCTCAGAACCCCCGGCACCTCATCAGCGGCAACGACGGCGGGATCGACATCACCTACGACGGGGGAAAGAGCTGGATGGCCGTCCAGTCCATCCCCGCGGCCGAGGTGTACAACATCGGCTATGATTTCCGCGATCCGTACTGGATTTATTGCGGCCTCCAGGACAACCATGTCTGGGGCGCGCCGAGCGCCGTGATGGAAACATCCGGAATACAGAACTCGGACTGGATCCTTCTCGGCGGGGGGGATGGGTTTTATGTTCAGCCGGACCCCTCGGACCCGCTCACGGTCTACGCCAATTCCCAGGGCAATAACATCTTCCGCTTCGACGGGCGCATCTCCAGGTCCAAGGCGATCCGCCCCCTGGCCGGGCCGGGCGAGAAGGACTTGCGGTTCAACTGGAACGCTCCCATCCACATCTCGCCCCACGACCCCAAGGTCGTTTACACCGCCGGCAACCGGCTGTCCGCCAGCCGGGACCTAGGCCGGTCCTGGACATTCCTCAGCCCGGACCTGACGACCAACGACCCGAAAAAACTCAAGGACACTTTCGGGCCTCTCAGCCGGGAGAACACCGGCGCGGAGACCCACGGCACGATCACCACGATCTGCGAATCGCCCGTCCAGGCGGGCGTGATCTGGTGCGGCACGGACGACGGGCTCGTGCAGGTGACGCTCGACGGGGGGCAGACATGGAGCAACGTCAGGGAGGGAATCCCCGGCCTGCCCGCGAACACCTGGTGCACGCGGGTTGAAGCCTCGCCCTTCGAGGCTGGAACCGTCTTCGCCTCCTTCGACGGCCACCGGACGGACGATTACGGCACGTACCTGTTTATGACCTCGGACTTTGGACGGACCTGGACATCGATAAAGGGAGACCTGCCTTTCGGCTGGGTTCATGTCGTTCGGGCGGACAGGCGCAACCGGGGTTTGCTGTTCGCCGGGACGGAGTTCGGCGTGTTCGCCACGCTCGATCGGGGCGGGCATTGGTTCTCCCTGCGGAACAACCTTCCGACCGTGGCCGTTCACGACCTGGCCGTCCATCCCCGGGCGAACGACCTCATCATCGGCACACACGGCTGGGGCCTCTGGATCCTGGATGACATCACGCCTCTTCAGGAGGCGGACGACGGCCTGTGGTACCGGGACATGCATCTTTTCGGGGTCCGCCCCTGCGCGCAGTTCATCCTGAGCAGCACGCGCGAATCTTATGCCCGGCCCGTGTTCGCCGGCGCCAACCCCGCCTACGGGCTGACCCTAAGCGCTTATTTCGCCTCAGCGCCGCGCTCCAAGCCCGTCCTCTCGGTCATCGACGCCGGGGGCGAGGAGGTCTATCGTACGGAACTCCCTCTCAAGGAGGGGCTCCATCGCGTCGTCTGGAACCTGCAATCCGCGCCGCGCACAAAAAAGGGTCAGAAGCCCTCGATCCCCGGCATCTCGGCCATCACTCTGCCGCTCGTCTCTCCGGGAGAATTCACCGTTCAGCTCTCCCTGGACGGCCGGACTCTCACCCGGCCGTCCAGGGTCAACCCCGACCCCCGCTTCGACTGGCCCGAAGAGGGCCGGCGGGCGCAGAGAGAAGCCCTGGCAGAGGTCCTCGAGATCAGCCGTCTGGCCGCCTTGACCGCGACGGCCGCTTCCTCGATCCGCCGGGAAATCGATGAGCTGCGGCGCTTCCTGGACAAGGATCCGGTCGCGGCCCGAAAGGTCCGTTCCGGCCTGTCGAAATTCGAAAAGGGTTTTCTGCCTCTGAAAGAAGAAGCCATCCCCGCGGATTTCGGCGGAGGATTGACGGGCGCCGTTCTCTCGCTGGGGACGTCGATAGGCGGCTATCCCGGCCCTCCGACGGACATGGACCTCCGTCGGCTCGAGAGCTTGAGGGAGAAAGTCGAGACCCTGATCGACCGGGTCAACCTCTTCATCGGCAAAGACATTCCGTCCTTGAACGCCGTCCTGGAGAAAAATGGGCTGAAACCGGTCACCCCGCCGAAAACCGTATCTCTCTCGACGAAATGATCCGCGGACGCGCCGTCCGCTTCAAGGCCCTATCTATCCGCCTGCTTGTCCAAGGGCAGGGAAGGCAGCCCGTGGCCGTGCGCGGTCCGCGTCATGATGTCCCGCAGCGTGCGGAGCATGTCGTCCGATAAAAGCTCGGGCTGGTGCTCCTTGAGGATGCTCTTCACCCTGTCGGCCGCGCGGTCGGCCATGGTCTTTTTCCCGAGCTCCGCCCAGGCATCGTAGGTGTCCCGGTCGGCGAGAGCGGGGAAGGAATGCTCCAGGCGGTACCACTTCCGGGTGTGGGGATGGGCTAAAAAATTCGTTTTCGACGCGGAGGCCTCGTAGAGGTGGACAGCCATCGGGTCCTCGCGGTGAGCAACTCCCCGGAGGAGCCGGTAGGCCATGCCGCAGATTTCATCGTCGATGGCCAGCTTCTCCAGGCTCTGGCAGCTTTCGAAATTCATCATGCCCGCCCCGGAAACGACGTTTATGCCGGCCAGGGCGGCCAGCACGGCGCCCAGGCCCGTCTCCAGGCCCGCCTGGGAGTCGTTGACCTTGGCGTCGCTGAGCCCCATATAGGCATGGGTAGGCAGGCGGAGGTGCTTGCCCACCTGGGCATAAGACATGTCGATCATCATCGTCTCCACGGCGCCCATGGGCGTCGTGCCCTTGCGCATATCAAAGCTCGAGGGCGAGCCGCCGAAGATCACCGGGGCGCCCGGCCGGGCCAGTTGGCAGATGACCAGGCCGGCCAGGTTCTCGGCCGTGTGCTGCACCAGGGTCCCGGCCAGGGTGACCGGCGAGGTGGCTCCAGTCATGCCCATGGAGATGAGCTCCGAGGGAATCATGGCCCGGCTGCAGTCGAGAAGGCTCTGGCAGGTCAAGCGGCTCCACTTGAGGGGAGGGGAGGGGCAGGCGTCGAAGATGGCCAGCGGCTTCTGGG
>CAZFTV010000045.1:510-12026 GCA_964521765.1 uncultured Eubacteriales bacterium | reverse complement strand
CTGAACGCGGCCGCGGCCCGCTCGACGTCCGCGTCGTCGACGTCCTTATGGGTGACGAGGCGCACGCCGCCGAAGACGCCCAGCGCCCAGACGCCCCGGCTCTTCAACTCCAGAAGCAAGTCCGGGATTACGAGGCGCGGATGCTTGAAATAGAAGATGATGATGTTGGTCTCGACCTCGCGCGGGTCGAGCGAGATGCCGGGCAGCGGGGCGATGGCTTCGGCCAGAGTCTTGGCCCGGCGATGGTCATCGCCGAGGCGCGCGGTCATATCTTTCAAGGCGATGAGGCCTGCCGCGGCGAGCACGCCGACCTGCCGCATGCCGCCGCCCAGCATTTTGCGCAAACGCCTGGCGTAGTCGATGAAATCGCGCGGCCCGACGAGCATCGAGCCCACGGGCGCGGACAATCCCTTGGACAGGCAGAACATGACCGAGTCCGCCTGGCCGGCGTAGTCCTTGACCGGGACGCCCGAGGCCGCCGAGGCGTTGAAGATCCTGGCGCCGTCGAGGTGGACCTTGAGGCCGTGGCGGTCGGCCGCGGCACGGACGGCTTTCATGTTTTCCAGGGGCAGGACCGAGCCGCCGCAATTGTTGTGCGTGTTCTCCAGGCAGATGAGCGAAGTCCGGGGCGTGTGCACCGAGGCCTGCCGGATGTTCCGCTCGACCTCCTCCGGGTCCATGGCCCCGCGCTTGGAAGCCAGCGGCCTGGGCGTCACCCGGGAAATGAACGTCAGGTGGGTGGATTCCATGTTGTAGACGTGGGAGCGGGCTTCTACGATGACCTCCTCGAGCTCGCGCGTCCAGGCCTTGACGGCCACGGAATTGCCCCTCGTGCCCGAGGGCATGAACAGCCCCGCTTCCTTGCCCATGGTCCGAGCCGCCAGGTCCTCGAGCTTCTGGACGGTCGGGTCGTCGCCCAGGACGTCGTCGCCGACCTCGGCCTCGGCCATGGCCCGGCGCATTTCCGGCGTGGGCTTGGTCACGGTGTCGCTGCGGAAGTCGGAATGAGGATGAGCAGGCATGGTTACCTCCGTTTTGATTATTATATTCCAACCCCTCCGGCATGGACAAATGGGGATCGTGTGCCCGGGGTGATCGATGAAATGTGATGGCCGTTGTAAACATAGCTAATAGGCGGCTCAAGCTGTTTTCGGCAACGGGCCAGCCGTTTACTTGGTTAGGATTCTATGATACAAATACTTTGATTTTAAATAAGATGACCAACGACAGAATATTCAAGGGGATTCTTTATCCCCTGCTCTTCCTGAACGTTTTTTTCCTGTGCGCGCTCGTCGCCTCGCGGGTGTTCCTCCGGGGAGAAACCGTCGTCGCGCCCGACGTCACGGGTAAAACCTACGCCGTGGCCGGGGAGGAGCTGGGCCGGAAGAGAATTCCGCTCGCCCTCCGGGCTCGGCAGTTCGACGCCCGATGGCCCAAGGGCACGATCATCTCCCAGTCGCCCGCGGCGGGGGAGCGGCTCAAGGTCGGGCGGCCCCTCCGGGTCGTGCTCAGCCTGGGCAGCGAAGAGGTCATCGTCCCCCGCCTGGTGAATCGCAGCCTGGAAGCCGTAACGCCCCTCTTCCGTGAGGTGGGCCTCGTCAAGGGGCGGGTGTCGTTCATCCACACCTCCCAGTATCCCGCGGGCCGCATCATGGCCCAGGACCCCCCCGCCAAAACCCCGGCCCAGAGAGACACCCCCGTGGACATGCTCGTCAGCCAGGGCGAGCTTGAGGACAAATTCGTCATGCCCGACCTGCTGGGCCGGCCGGCGGAGGCCGTGCGGCGTCAGCTTTCCGCCCAGGGCTTCAACCTCACCTACGGCGGCTCGGCTTACTACCCGGGCCTCGAGCCCGGCCTGATCATCCGCCAGTCCCCGGCCAAAGGGCACGCCGTCCAGAAAAGAACCCTGATTTCCGTGGAGGTCAGCAAATGAGCGTCCGCCTGGCGCCCTCGATCCTGTCCGCCGACCCGACGCGCCTGCTCGAGGCCGTCCGCCTTGTCGAAAAGGCCGGCGCTGAACTGATCCACGTGGACATCATGGACGGGCATTACGTCCCCAACCTGACCTTCGGTCCCGGGCTGGTGAGCGCCCTGAAAAAGGCCTCCCCGCTCCCCGTGGACGTCCACCTCATGGTCGACAACCCCGAGCGCATCATTCCCCTTTTTCTCCAGGCCGGAGCAGACTGGCTGTCTTTTCACCCCGAGGCGTCGGCCCACATCCATCGCGACCTCCATCTCATCAAGAGCGCGGGCCGGAAGACCGGCCTGGCCCTAAATCCCGCAACTTCCCCCGAGATCCTCAGCGAGATCCTGTCCGACCTGGATTTTATCCTCGTCATGTGCGTCAACCCCGGTTGGGGCTCCCAGCCGTTCATTCCCTCCTGCCGCGACAAAATTCGGCGTCTTAAGCAGCGCATCGCCTCCCTGGGCCTGAACATCCCCATCTCCGTCGACGGCGGGGTCAAAGCCGATAACGTCGCCGCGCTGGTCTCGGACGGGGCGGAGATTCTCGTGGCCGGCTCGGCCATTTTCTCCGACCCCGACCCCAGACAGGCTTTCCTGCGCCTGGACCGGCTGGCTCGGACGGAACAAAAAGCATGAAGCTCCTCGTCACGGGCGCGGCGGGCTTCATAGGCTCCCATCTATGCCGGGCCCTTCTCGACGGGGGACACGACGTGAAGGGCGTGGATTCATTCGCCGATTTCTATCCCCGCTGGATGAAAGAGCGCGCCCTGGAGCCCCTCGTCTCCCGGCCCCGCTTCGCCTTCCTGGCAGCAGACCTCAACGACCTCAACCTCGAGGTTCTCCTTGCCGATGTCGAGGCCGTCTTCCACATGGCCGCGCAGGCCGGGGTGAGACAGAGCTGGGGCCGAACCTTCGAGAGCTACATCCGCAACAACATCCAGAACACCCAGGCCCTTCTCGAGGCGGCTAGGGAGTGCGGCCTGGCCAAGTTCATCAATGCTTCCTCCTCCTCGGTCTACGGCCTGACGCCCGACCTGCCCATGAAAGAATCTAGCCCGGTCGCGCCCCTCTCTCCCTACGGCGTCACCAAGTTGGCCGGCGAGCAGCTCTGCACGCTGTATCATAGGAATTACGGCCTTCCGGTCGTTTCCCTCCGCTTTTTCACGGTCTATGGGCCCGGACAACGCCCCGACATGGCTTTCCACCGCTTCTTCAAGTCCATCCTGGAGGGAGGCGAGGTTACCGTTTTCGGGGACGGACGACAGACTCGGGATTTCACCTACGTGGACGACATCGTCGCCGCCTGCCTGGCGGCCCTGTCCTCGGGCCGCGACGGCGAGGTGTATAATATCGGGGGCGGTCACAGGGAGCGCCTGTCGGATGTTTTTCCGCTCCTGGAAGATATCTGCCGCCGTCCCGTCCGGCGGCGTTCGGCGGACCAACAGAAGGGGGACGTGCCCGACACCCAGGCTCTCATCGACAAGGCCGGCCGCGACCTCGGCTATTCGCCCCGGACGGCGCTTCGCGACGGCCTGTCCAGGGAATGGGACTGGATACAGCAAATCTACCGGAATGGATTGCCTGCGAATCCGGAATAGGAAAAGAGACATGAAACGCATCGCTTTCAGCCTGGCCATCCTGCTGGCCCTCCTGTCTGCTTTTTCCGCCTGCAAGAAGAAGACGCCCGAGCTCACGCCGGAACAAACGGCCTCGGACGAGCTTCTGTTCAAG
This sequence comes from uncultured Eubacteriales bacterium, assembly GCA_964521765.1. Taxonomy (GTDB): domain Bacteria; phylum Acidobacteriota; class Aminicenantia; order Aminicenantales; family JAFGAV01; genus JAFGAV01. Next base: position 8,330 of record CAZFTV010000045.1, on the reverse strand, counting down.
CTCGGCGAGCAAACCCTTAAAAAAGACCCGGAAAAAGCCCGCCTTTACCTGAGGCAGGTCATCGATTCCTTCCCCAAGAGCTTCTACGCCCAGCGGGCCAAACTGGCCATCGCCAATTCCTTTTTCGCCAAAGGCGACGAAGCGAGCATGATCCTGGCCGCGGCCGAATACAGGGAGTTCATTTCCCTCTACCCCTACAGCCCCTCGGCCTCTTTCGCTCAATACAGGATCGGAATGACTCACTTCACCAAGTCTCTCAGGTCGGGCCGGGACCAGACCAAGACACGGATGGCCCTGGCCGAATTCAAAAAAGTCCTCGCCCAATTCCCCCTGAGTGACGAAGCCAAGCTGGCGCAGGAGAAGATCCGGGAATGCGAGGAGAAACTGGCCGAGCATGAATTCTCCGTCGGACGCTTCTACTACCGGAGAAAAGCCTTTAAAGCCGCCACGAGCCGCCTGACCGACATCCTGACCACCTATCCCTCGTACTCAAACTTGGTCGAGGTTTATTTCCTGCTGGCCGATTCCTATTTCCAGAGCAACAAGGTTGAGGAGAGCCTGCCGTTCTTCACGAAGCTGGTTTCCGATTATCCGCAGAGCCGTTGGGCTGAGAAAGCCCAGGCGAGGCTGCAGGACATCAACGCAAAAAAATCGAATCAACCTCCCATTCCGACTAAATAAGTAAAAGGAGGACATCATGCCGAAAACCGGAAGCATCGTCGTTTTGGCCGCCGGGCTGATGGCCTCGATCCTCCTCCCGACCTCTCCCCTGTACGGCCAACCGGCGGGCGTCGACCTGAGCGTCAAGGCCGGAGTGGGAATTGAGTATCTCAACCGGACTCTCTCCTGGGACGAAAACACCTTCACCTCCGGGCTCAAGGGGCTCCTGTTCGCCCTTCAGGCCGAAGTCGAGGTGCGCAAGGGCCTTTCTGTCGGCATCCAGGCGGGATATGCCCTCTCGGATTTCGGCGGCCTCATCTTCAGGGAATTGCCCTTCTCCGTGGAATACCAAGCGGGCAACATGGGCGGGCTTTACCTGGGCGGGAGTTTTAAAGCCCGCGCCTCGATCTCCGAAACATTCGACATCGAGCTCACGGCCGCACTTGACGCGTACTTCGGATCCCGCGGGGAATGGGACCTCGAAGGGCTGGCCGTCGAGGGCGCGCTGGAGGGGCGTCCCTTCTGGACACGGATCGCCGTCGGCCCCGTGTTGTGGTACAAAGGGCTGTCCTATTACGTCTATCCCTATGTTCAGGTCCTGTACACACCCCTGTGGGGCTCTTTCCGGATGACCGAGACGGTCGAAGCCCTGGAGGGGACGGAAAAAAAGGCTGTTGCGGGCAGCGGCCGGGTGACGATCTCGCTCGGTGTCCTGAGCGAAATCAGCGACGCCATCGGCATCCGGGCGGAGGTCTATGCCGGTCCCCGCAAGGGCGGTTTGGACATCGGCGGTTCCGGCCGCCTGATATTTTCTTTTTAGTTGGGAGAGCGCCATGAAGAGATCCATCGCTATGGCCTGCGGCGGCGCGGTGGCCGTCCTGGCCCTCGCCGCCGGTCTGGTCCAGCCCGGAACCGCGGGTCGACCTTCGAGCGCGGCGGGCGGTCCTCTCCAAGGTTGGACGCGCCCGGCTTCGGACGTCGGGCTGCGCTATGTTCCCGGCAGGGTCCTGGTCAAGTTCCAGGACAGGATTCCCGCCTGGACGGTCGACTATTGGATCGCCTCCTACCGCGCCCGGAAAGTCGCTCATCTGTCCGCCATTCGAACTTATGTGCTCGAGCTCGAGGGCGGCGCGTTGGTCGAAGAAACGGTGGCCGCTCTCAATCTTAGCCCCGAAGTGGAATTCGCCGAGCCCGATTACATTGCTTCGGCCCTCGTCACGCCCAATGACCCTTTCTTCGGCTTTCAATACGCCCTCTACAACTCGGGGCAGCCCATCTCCATCCCCGGCAGCCCCACGGGCTCTCCTTCGGCCGACATCAAGGCTACGGCCGCCTGGGAGGAGACGAAAGGCGACCCCGACGTTATCATCGCTGTGTTGGATACGGGGGTGGATCTTCTTCATCCCGACCTTATCCGGAAGCTGTCGAGCAGCGGGCGGGATTTCGTCAACGACGATTTCGACGCCTCCGACGATCACGGCCACGGAACGTTCATCGCCGGCCTCGCCGCCGCCGAGACCGACAACGGCCAGGGAATCGCCGGCGTGGCCTGGAACTGCTCGATCCTGCCCGTTAAGGTTTTGGACGCAAACGGCGAGGGGGCTTATTCCACGATCGCTCAGGGCATCACGTGGGCCGCGCTCAACGGGGCCAGGGTTATCAACCTCAGCCTGGGGTATACCGAGAACAGCCAGACCCTCCGCGACGCCGTCAAATACGCTTACGACCAGGGCGTGGTCCTGTGCGCCGGCGCGGGGAACACGGGCAGCGCGGTCGAGTATCCCGCGGCCTACGACGATTATTGCCTGGCCGTGGCCGCCACCGACTACAACGACACCCGGCCGGCCTGGTCCAATTACGGCCCGGAGGTCGACGTGGCCGCCCCGGGCGTGAGCATCCTAAGCACATATCCGCGCGGCTACTTCGGGCCCGGCTCCATGGACTACGGCTACGCCGACGGAACCTCCGCAGCCGCGGCCCACGTTTCCGGGCTGGCGGCGCTCATCGTCAGCCTCAAGCCGTTTTTAACGCCCGCCCAGGTCATGAACATCATTCGCTACTCATGCGACGACATCAACGCCCAGACCTACCCCGGAAGCGACGCTTTCCTGGGCTACGGCCGCATCAACATGGAAAAAGCCCTGGTCCCGGTCATCATCAAGAAAAAATCCGGTGCATGATCACGTTTCTCCGAATCAGGAACCTGGCCACAATCGAGGACCTGTCCCTTGCCCTGGAGGACGGATTCACCATCCTGACCGGTGAGACGGGCGCCGGAAAATCCATCATCATCGACAGCATCCGCCTGATCCTCGGCGACAAGGCCTCCGCCGACCTCGTCCGTACGGGAGAGAGCGAGGCCGTCGTCGAGGCCGTCTTTCGCCCAGGTGAAGTCTCCTCCCTGCCCTCCGACGCTCCCCTCGCCGACGGAGAGCTCTGTCTCCAGCGCGGCGTCGGCCGCCAGGGTTCGGGCAAAGCTTACCTGGGAGGCGTTCTGGTTCCGGTCAAGAAACTGAGAGATTGCGCCGGGGGAGTGGTGGACATCTATGGTCAGCACGATCATGTCTTCCTCCTGGACCTGGACAATCACCTCGACTTTCTGGACGGTTTTGGACGGACTCTCGATCTGCGCCGCGAGACCGCGCGGCTGGCCCAGGAGCTGCGCGCACGTCAGCGTGAAATTCTGAGCCTCGAGGACCTTCAGAGGGATGCTGCCCGGCGTCTCGACTTCCTCGAGTTTCAGATCCGGGAGATCGAAGCGGCCGCGCTCAAGCCCGGAGAGGAGGACGCCCTTCTCCGCGAGCGGCATCTCCTGAAGAACGCCGAGAAAATCTCCGTCCTGGTTGGAGGCGCCCTGGACATCGCCTACGAGCGCGAAGACTCTCTGACTTCGCTTCTTTCCAGGCTGCGGGCCATGGTCGACGAGCTTGCGGCCTTCGACCCGTCATTCAAGGACATCCGCGACTCCCTGGAGCCCGCGGACATCTCCCTGCGGGAAGCGGCAGACCTCCTCCGCAAATACAGCGAGCGTCAGGCTGTCTCGCCCGAAGCGCTGGAGACCGTCGAGGAGCGGCTGAGCCTGATCGAAAAGCTCAAGAGGAAATACGGCCGGGATCTCTCCGACATCCAGTCCGCGCACCGCCAGCTTCTTGAAGAGAGAGACCGCCTGTCCCGCGGCCGGGAAAGGCGGGAGGAGCTCGACGCCGAGGTCGACGGGCTTTTTAGCGAATATGGAGAGTCCGCGGGCCGCCTGTCCGAGCTCCGCAAGGCGGCGGCCCGCGACCTGGAAAAGCTCATCGTGCGTGAGCTCGCCCTGCTGGGGATGAAGAAAGCGCGCCTGGAAGTTCAGGTCAGAACCGTCCCCGCGGACCGCAGCCGTCTGGACAGGCTCAAGGACAGCGGTCTGGACGAAGTTGAATTTCTCATCAGCCCCAACCCGGGCGAGGAGGTCCGGCCCCTGAGGAAAATCGCCTCGGGCGGCGAGCTGTCCCGGGGGATGCTGGCCCTCAAATCCCTCGGCCGCGACCAGGACGCTCCCCGAACCCTGATCTTCGACGAGATCGACTCCGGGATCGGCGGAAAGACGGCCGACTTCATCGCCCTGAAGCTCAAGGAGCTGGCTGCGCGCCACCAGGTCATCTGCATCACTCATCTGCCCCAGATCGCTTCCCATGCCGACCATCACTTCAGGATCGAGAAGCGCGTAGAAAAGAGCCGAACATTCACCTCGGTCGAGAAGCTGGATTTCGAGGAGCGCGTCGAGGAGATCGCCCGTCTCATCTCCGGCCGCCACGTCACTCCGGCCGCCTTGGAGAACGCCCGGGAGATGCTCGTCCACAACCTCGGCCCGCGTCCCATGTCCGCGAACAAGCCCTCTCCGTGAGGGGGGAACATGCCGGTCCGCCGCTTCCATATCCGCACCTTCGGCTGCCAGATGAACGAAAACGACTCGGAACGTCTGGCCGGCCTGCTCCGGGAGGCCGGGTACGAGCGCGTCCTCTCCCCCGAAGCGAGCGACATCCTCATCGTCAACACCTGTTCCGTGCGCGCCAAATCCGAGGACAAGCTCTTCTCCTTTCTGGGAAGGATCGCCGGCTGGAAAAAAAGCCGCCCGCTCATGCTGGCCGTTGTCGGCTGCGCCGCCCAGGTTCACGGCGAGAAGATCATGAGCCGTATTCCGGAGGTGGACTTCATCCTAGGGCCGGACAGCGCGCCTCTCCTGCCCGCTCTTCTGGCCCGCGGACCCGCGAAGGTCGTGGCCCTTGAACAAGGCTCCGTCTGGCGGGAAGACTTCCCCCGGAGCCAGGTGCGGAACAGCCCGGCCAGCGCCTTCATTACGGTCATGGAGGGATGCGATAATTTCTGCGCATACTGTATCGTGCCCTACGCCCGGGGCCGCGAGAAATTCCGTCCGGCGCGCCTGGTTATGGCCGAGGCCGAAGCCTTGTCCCGGGACGGATACAAAGAGGTCACCCTTCTCGGCCAGAACGTGAATTCCTACCGCGACCCGGAAAACGGGCTGCCCCTCTCCGCGCTCCTCCAAAGCCTGGGGAGCCTTCCCGGCCTGGAATGGCTCCGCTTCCTCACTTCTCATCCAAAAAATTTCAGGCCGGACCTCATCCTGGCCATGCAAACCGTGCCCTCACTCTGCCGCCAGCTCCACCTGCCCCTTCAGTCGGGGTCCTCGCGGGTCCTCGAGCGCATGAACAGGGGGTACTCGCGGGAAGACTACCTCGGGCTCGTCTCCTCCTTGAGGGAGGCCGTGCCCGGTCTCGAGTTGAGCACGGACGTCATCGTCGGATTCCCCGGAGAGACCGATGAGGATTTCCGGGCGACAATCGAGGTCCTGGACGCCGTCCGGTTCGCCAACATCTTTTCCTTCCGTTTCTCCCCGCGGCCCATGACCTCCGCCTCCGGGCTTGAGGACGATGTCCCGGCCGGGGTGAAAAAAAGGAGGCTGGTCGAGCTCCAGGCGCGCCAGAAGGAGATCCAGCTCGGACTCAACCGGGCCTTGGTCGGAACGGAGCGGCGGGTGCTCTGCGCCGGAAAATCCAAAAAAGCCGAACCCGCCTTCTGCGGCCGCGATGAAAGCCACCGCGTAGTCAACTTCTCCTGGTCCGGGAGCGAGCCCCCCCTGCACCGCTTTCTCTCGGTCCGGATCACGGACTGCGGTCCTTACAGCCTCATCGGCCGCGGCCTGGATTTTTTATAATCATCCTTCGGCCCCGTTGATATTTCAGCCTGTTTGTGCTATAGATTACACTTTATTTTTTCCCGGTCCTAAAAAAAATGAAGCGTTGGAGGGAAGTCCATGCTGGAAAAAACGCTGTTTGAAACGATCGCCCTGTGGTCCGTTCTGGGCATCGCGCTTCTCGGTCTGGCCTATGCCCTGTTCCTCAGGCGCCAGATCATGAGGGAGGATAAGGGGACCCCGAAAATGATCGAGGTCTGGGAGGCCATTAAGCAGGGTGCGGAGGCTTACCTCAACCGCCAGCTGCGGACCATCCTTCCTCTCCTGGCGCTCCTGACCATAGCGCTGTTCTTCAGCGTCTACATCGTCCCTCCTTCCTCTGAAGCCATGGCGCGATTTCCCAACATCACCAACCCGAATACCATCAAGCTGATCATCGGCTTCGGCCGCTCCGTGGCCTTCGTCCTGGGCGCCGTCTTCTCCCTGATGGTCGGCCAGTTCGGCATGCGGATGGCCGTCCAGGCCAACGTCCGCGTGGCGGCGGCTTCGAGAACCAGCTTCGACAAGGCGCTGAAAATCGCCTACCGCGCCGGAACGATCACTGGGATGCTGACCGACGGACTGGGCCTGTTCGGCGGCACGGTCATTTTCCTGTACTTCCAGAAAGCCGCGCCCGACGCCCTGCTGGGCTTCGGATTCGGGGGCACGCTGCTGGCCATGTTCATGCGGGTGGGAGGCGGCATCTACACCAAGGCGGCCGACGTGGGAGCCGACCTGGTGGGCAAGGTCGAGGCCAACATCCCCGAGGATGACCCGCGCAACGCCGCCGTGGTGGCCGACCTGGTGGGCGACAACGTAGGCGACTGCGCCGGCATGGCGGCCGATATCTTCGAAAGTTACGAGGTGACGATCGTCGCCGGACTGATTTTGGGCCTGGCCCTGGTGGCCATAACTGGCGATATCAAATGGATCATCTTTCCCCTGCTCGTGCGGGGCATCGGCGTGTTCTCCTCGATCATCGGCACCTACCAGGTTAAGGGCAAAAAAGGCCAGGAACGGGGCAACGCCATGTCGGCCATCAACCGGGGCTTCTACACCTCGGCCGCCCTATGCCTGGTGGCCTTCGCCCTGATCGCCCATTTCTACATGCACGAATGGCGGGCATTCTTCTCCGTGGCCGCGGGCATCCTTCTGGCCATCCTCATCGACGAGTTGACGAAATATTTCACCCATACCCATCATGCCCCGGTCAAGGAAATCGCCGCCTCTTCCCGAACGGGGGCGGCGACGCTTCTCCTTTCCGGCCTGTCTTTCGGCATGGAATCCTCGGTATGGTCCATCCTGGTCATCGCCGGCACGATCAGCTCGGCCATCCTCATCTACCTGCCCTTCCTCCATCAGGGCCCCCAGGGCGTGGCCTACGTTCTCTACGGCGTGGCCATGACCGGCATCGGCATGCTGACCCTGACCGGCAACAACGTGGCCATGGACTCCTTCGGCCCCATCGCCGACAACGCCAACGGCATCGGCGAGATGGCCGGCCTGGACAAGAAGGCCCGTCAGATCATGGCCGACCTGGACGCCGTGGGCAACACCACCAAGGCCATCACCAAGGGCGTGGCCATCGGCTCGGCGGTCATCGCCGCGGTATCGCTCTTCGGGTCCTACCTGACCGACGTCTCCAAGGTTCAAGAGCCGCTCGTCCGGAGCGGCGTTCTAGAGGCCTCCCAGACGCTCCAGGCGACGGGCATCCGGGTTTCGATGCCCATCGTCCTGGTGGGGCTGCTCATCGGCGGGGCCATCCCCTGGCTCTTTTCCTCCCTGACCCTGAACGCCGTCTCCCGGGCCGCCTCTCTCGTCGTTATCGAGGTCCGACGGCAATTCAAAATCCCGGGCGTGATGCAGGGCAAGGTCAAGCCGGATTACAAGCGCGCCGTCGGCATCTGCACTGTGGCCGCCCAAAAGGAGC
>CAZFTV010000045.1:0-377 GCA_964521765.1 uncultured Eubacteriales bacterium | reverse complement strand
GCCGGCGGCGCCTGGGACAACGCCAAGAAGCTCATCGAGGACGGCTTGTACGGGGGCAAAGGGTCCGAATGCCATAAAGCCTCCATCGTGGGCGACACCGTGGGCGATCCGCTCAAAGACACCAGCGGTCCGGCTCTCAACCCCATGATCAAGGTCATCAACCTCGTCTCCCTGCTAGCGGCGCCCATCATCATTCAATACCGGAAACCCTCGCCGGTCCTGATCGCCGTCATCGTCGTCATGGTCGCGGTCGCCGTGGCCTCCATCTGGTATTCCAAGCGGTCCGGAACCAAGGGGGCACGACTGATCGAGGAGAAGGCCGGGTCATCCGAGGAAGCCAAAACGATCCGCGCCCGGCGCAAAGGATGACCGGATAG
>CAZFTV010000044.1:5080-12130 GCA_964521765.1 uncultured Eubacteriales bacterium | reverse complement strand
AGTGTCCCGTCTCTTGGGATGATTAAGACAAGGGAATTGTGAGACGGGACACTAGAGCCTCTTGTCCCGTGGAAATGATCGCCCCGGGAGAAGACGGCCGGCCTTGGGCGGACGTCCTCCGGCCGGGGAGAGGAAGAAATCAGAGCCGCCGAAGCCCTTTGTCCATGAGACGGCGGATGTCGTCTCCCATTTTGAGCGCCCTGTTTCTAAGGGCCTTGGCTTTGACGCCTATCGCCGCGCGCTGCTTTTCATTCCGCAGGGAGGGCAGGTTGATGCGCACGTTGTAGTAAGCGCCCTCGGCAGCCGAGACAGCCGTCAGCCCCGCGACCCCCGCGTCGCTCAGGGAATTCTTGTTTCCGATTTTGGCGATTTTTCTGGCCAGCTTGAGGAGGTCGATGCTCTTCTCCAGCACGGCCAGGGGAACGAGGGTGGCTTCCAGGGAAGCCGTTTCAACCGCCCGGTCTCGCTCGGAAGATTGTTCCTCGCTCTTCTTGGGCAGACGGAGGGCGTCTATGACCTTGTTGAAAGCCCGCGTGTCGCGGTCGACGTCTTCGAGCAGGGAGTCTTTGAGGCCCTGGGCTTCAACGGCCAGTCGCTTGACTTCGCGTTGAACGCTTTCATAGCCTTTTTTGCCCACGGTCAGATGAGAGACCATGGAGCTCAGGGCGGCCGAGAGCGAGCCGCACAACGCGGCGACGCTTCCGCCGCCCGGAGTCGGAGATTCCATGGACAGCTCATCGAGAAAACGGCGCAGGTCCATCTTCAGCAGCGACGGGCCCTCGCCGCCGAGCTGATATTCTATGATTTTCTGCCGGGGGTCGAAGGGAACGACATCGCTCAGGCCCAAGGACAGGACTGCGGTGCGAACCAGCTCCTCCTCGGGGACGCCCGGGCTATGCCCCTGCTTCTCCAGGTAATGGCGTCCGGCCATAAGCAGGGCTTCCTTGGGGATGAGCCCCACCAGTTCGCTGCCCGTCACCCGCAACCCGAGCTTGGAGGCCAGGCGGACGGCTTCATCGAAGACGAGGTGCGGAGGGCTGACTTTGTAGTTCGTGAAGTTGATGGAAATCTGGGCCCGGCCGTAATCCTCAATGTACCATCCCACGGCCTTGACGTGTTGGAACAGGCCGGGAACGCGCAGGGGACGGCCCTGGGCGTCGAGCTGCGTATTGCCCCGGGCGTCTTTTTTCACTCGTCCCGTCTCCCGGAGGCTGAAGGCGATTTCATTGGCCAGCTTCCGGTCCCGCGTGTTGAGGTTGATGTTATAGGCGATCAGAAATTCCCTGGCGCCGATGATCGTCGCCCCGGACCGGGGATTGAATTCCGCCGTACCGCAGTCTGGCGCCCAGGCCGGGTCCTTGAGCTTCTCGGACAGCCCTTCGTATTCCCCGGAGCGGATGACGGCCAGGTTTTTCCGTTCCGGGATCAGAGCGGCCTCCTCGTAGAAATACACCGGGATGCCCAACTCCTGGGCGACCCTGCGGCCCAACTCCCGGGCCAGCCGGACGCAGTCCTCCATGGTCGCGCCCGAAAGGGGCACGAAGGGACAGACGTCCGTGGCGCCGATGCGGCTGTGCGCTCCCTTATGCTGTCTCATATCGATGACTTCCGCCGCCTTGCGGATGGCCCGGAAGGCCGCCTCGGCCGCGGCTTCGGGCGTCCCGACAAAGGTCACGACCGTGCGGTTGGTCGTTTCTCCGGGGTCGACATCGAGGAGCTTTGCGCCCTCAACCGCCTGGATTTCCCGTGTGATGGCATCGATCCTGGACCGGTCACGCCCCTCGCTGAAGTTGGGGACGCATTCCACCAGCTTCATGTTCACCTCTCCTTGACCAACGTGTATTGGAGGTCGCCCTTTTTATCATAGACCTCGACTTTTTCAAAATTCCTGAGGTGTTCCAGAAGGACGGACTGGTCGCCGGCCACGACCACGAGCGGAGCGAGGAGAGGAAGCTGCTGAGCGCAGGACTGGACCGCCTCAGAGGAAACGAGCATTGTGTTCTCGACATAGCGGTCCCAGTAATCGCCCCCCAGGCGGTAGGCCAGGAGCGCGGCTACGCGCATGGACAGCTGGTCCAGGGATTCCAGAGCGAGGGGAAAATGTCCGATGAGATAGGACTTAGCCTGCTCGATCTCCATGGGCAGGATGCGCTCCGTCATGGCTCGCCGGATTTCTCGAAGGATTTCCGATATGGCGGGCGCAACGGCTTCGGGCGTCACGCGGGCCCGGACCATGAAAACGCCGTGCGAGGCCATGAGAAGATTTTCGCTGAAAGCATAGTAGGCGATGGCCTTAGACTCCCTGAGGTTAAGGAAGAGCCGGCTGTTGGGCGTTCCGCCCAGGACTTGGTTGAAAACCTGGAGGGGAAAGTGCAAGGGGCTTGATATCGAGGGAATGATGTTCCCCAGGCAGATCGTGGCCGCCGGGGCGCGGGGCATGTCGACGAAACAGACCCTCAACGAGGAGTTGGGCTGCGGGGAAGGGAGTCGGTCGCTCCCGGACGGCCCGGCTTCCCAGGTATTCAGGAAGTGACTGACCTTGCGGGTGGCCGTTCTCAAGCTGATGTTGCCGGCCAGGACCATGAGGGCGTTGTTGGGGCGGTAGTGCCTTTTTGTGAAATCCGAGATATCCCTGAGATTTATGGCGCGGAACTGGCCGGCGCCGAGGAGGGGTTCGCGAACCGGGCTGTTCTCGTAGAGCCGGCGGAGAAGAAGACGCCGGCTTATGAAATCAGGGTCCTCCTCCATGTTTTGAAGGGATGAAGCCATGGTGCGCCGGACATCCAGCCAGTCCAGTTCATTGTAAGCCGGCTGGAGGATAATTTCCGAGAGCAAGCTCAGGGCGTTGTCCAAGTAGTCCTCGAGGAAGGTGTACGAAATGAAGGTCGCGTCCTGTTGCACGGTTACGTTCAGGCTTCCGCCCATGGCGTCGATCAGTCCTTCGATGTCCGAGGCGGACCGGCGCATCGTGCCCCGCTCGAACATGCAGGCGGCAGCTGCGGCCAGGCCCGGAAGGCGCGGCGGAGAGGCGTTCTCCCCGGAGAGGATGACGAGCTGCAGGCTGATGAGCTGCAAACCCTCCCGGAAGACCACCGCCAGCTTCAGGCCGTTGGACAGGGTCGCTTGCTCGATGTTGGGCAGTCGAAGAGACGGGAACGGCTCGGGAGGGGGAGGAGTCCGCCGAAAACGCTCCTGCGCCGCGAGGCCGGCGAATATCCAGGTGAGAGCCGTGAAGAAGACGGCCAGGGAGCGTATCCGGCCTTTCCTCCGGTTCGGCCTTGCGGAAGTCTTCGAGGATTTCATTTGAGAATGTAGAGCACTTGGCTGTTTTCCTTATAGAAATACCGGTTCAAGAGCCCGGCAATCATCAGGGGCGTCACTTCCTGAAAACGACCGATGTCCAGCGAGCCGGCCCGGGGATCCCCGTAGTTCAGGGCCAGCTCGGACAGGAAGAGGGCCTTGTCCGCACGTGACGACAGTCGGTTCAGCAGGTCCTTCTTCCACCGATTCTTGGCCCTGTTCAACTCCTCCTCGGAAATAAAATTCGTCCGCATTCTCGCCAACTCGGAATAAATGGACCCCACGCATAGGCGGGCCGAGTATTCGCTGTTGTTGACGGCGAAAATCCTGTAGGCGGCCAAGTCGCCTCGCCTCTCCAAGCTGCCCGTGATCTGGCTGGCCAGACGGTCGCGTTTGATCGTGCGCTGCACCAGACGGCTTGTCTTCCCGCGGCAGAGAATGTAATCGATCAGGGTCAGGACGTGCATATCGACGGCCCGGGCGGAATGGATCCGGAAGCCGACGAGGACGCTCGGAGCCGGAATACTCGCCGCCCGGGACGTTTCCATCCCGGAGGTCTTGTCAGGTTCGGGCAGGACCGGAGGAGGGAGCGTGTCGTGGCTGCGCGGGATGGACTCGAAATACCTGTTCACCAAGTCCCGGAGCTGGAGAGTGTTGAAGCTTCCGGTGACGCACAAAAGAGCGTTCTGCGGACCGTAGCGCTGACGATGGAAATTTTGAGCGTCCTCGTAGGTGATGGATTTGATGTCTTCCTCGAGGCCGATGATGGGACGATGGGCGGCCGGCGCGGGAAAAAGCATGCGGTCAAACCGAAAAAACGCCTCCAGGTAGGGCGTTTCCTGATGGCGGCGCCGCAGCTCGGAGAGCAGCTCGTTCTTGGCGGCTTCGACCTTGGCCGGGCTGACCTGGAGGGACTTCATCCTGTCCGATTCCAGCCAAAGCACGAGGGCCAGTTGATTGGAGGGCACGGTTTGGTAGAAAATCGTCCGGTCCGCCATCGTGGCGGCATTGAGCGTCCCGCCCGTTCTGGTGACATAACCGATATGCTGCATCTGGCCGACGTTGTCCGAGCCGAGAAACATCAGGTTCTCGATAAGGTAGGCCAGCCCCGACTTGCCCGGGGGGTCATGGAGGGACCCGGCTTTGTAAGTGACGGCCACGCTGATGAGAGGCAGGGTGAAGTCCTCGGAGAGGATGACCTGGAGACCGTTTTTCAGCTGATAATGGGACACGGAGATATTCAGCGAAGCGGACAAAGGCGCGGAGCCGCAGCAGAGGAAGAGGAGTCCGAGTCCTACGGTCATCAGGACCGCCGTTCTCGCCGGCACCGGAATTCTCAATGGATTGTCCAAGTCATTTATTCATAGCACACCTGAAATCGGGAAAGCAAACAGTTAAGGAGGCCGGTCCTAGGAGTCCTGGATTGCGCCGTCCCGCTTCACCCGCCGCAATGAATCACCCGCCAGGAGATGCTTCCCTCGCGGACATCAAGTTTGCATTCGGGTAGGGGATGTGGTATTAGACTGGACTCTTGGGGTCGCGGCCGGGTCCACTGCCCGTTGACTGACCCTTGTTTGGAGATACCCATGAACCACGATGTTAAAGACTTGAGACTTGCGCCCCAGGGGCGCCTGAAAATGGAGTGGGCGGCCCGCTTCATGCCGGTCCTGGAGTCCATTAAAGCCAGGTTTGCCAGGGAGAAGCCCCTGAAGGGAATCCGCATCGTCGCCTGCCTCCACGTCACCAGCGAGACGGGCAACCTGATGAGGGTTCTCCAGGCCGGGGGGGCGCTCGTCTCCCTGACCGCCTCCAATCCCCTGAGCACTCAGGACGAGGTGGCCGCCGCCCTGGCCCGCTACGAACGCCTGCGGGTGTTCTCTATCAAGGGCGAGGACAACGCCACGTATTACCGCCACATAAACCAGGCGCTCGATATCCGGCCGCACATCACCATGGACGACGGAGCCGACCTGGTCAGCACCCTTCATTCCCGCCGCCGGCAGCTTCTCGATGATGTCGTGGGCGGCACGGAGGAGACGACCACGGGCGTAATCAGGCTGAGGAGCATGGCCGAGAAGAAGATCCTGCGCTATCCCATCATTGCCGTCAACGACGCCAAGACCAAGCATTTCTTCGACAACCGCTACGGCACGGGCCAGAGCACGCTGGACGGCATCCTCCGGGCGACGAACATCCTCCTGGCCGGGATGAACTTCGTCGTGGCCGGATACGGCTGGTGCGGCCGGGGCATCGCCATTCGGGCCAAGGGAGCCGGGGCGAAGGTCATCGTCTGCGAAGTCGACCCCGTGAAGGCCATCGAGGCCGTCATGGACGGGTTTGAGGTCATGACCATGAAAGACGCCGCCCCGCGGGGAGACGTCTTCGTCACCGTCACCGGCAACAAGAGCGTCATTCGCCGCGAGCATTTCCTGCGCATGAAAGAGGGGGCCATCGTCGCCAACTCCGGACACTTCAACGTGGAGATCGACATCCCCGCCTTGAGGGCATCGTCCCGGAGCCGGCGGAGGATCCGTCCCTTCGTGGAGGAATTCACTCTTAAGAACGGCCGCCGGGTTCACCTCCTGGGAGACGGCAGGCTGATCAACCTGGCGGCGGCCGAGGGCCATCCGGCCATGGTCATGGATATGAGCTTCGCCAATCAAGCCTTGGGCGTCGCCCACCTCGTCCGTTTCGGAAAAAAACTCGAAAAAAAGGTCTATCCCGTGCCGGTAAAGATCGATGAGCAGATCGCAGCGCTGAAGCTCAGGACCATGGGCCTGGACATCGACGTCCTGACGGCCGAGCAGAAGCGGTACCAGGCCGAGTGGCAGGAGGGGACCTGAGCCCCGCTCGAGCCCGGCGCCTATTGGGAGAGTTTCAACGCGCCGAGGGCCTCTGAGGCTTTCTTCCTCAGCTCGGGGTCGTCGGTTTTTTCCAGGACCATCGTGAGGGCCTCCCGAGCCCGATCCAGCCTTTCGGTTTTCAGGCACATGAGACCCAGCTTGAGGCGCAGGCTCATGTCCTCCGGCATGAGACGCACGGCGTTCTCGTAGCTGACCAGGGCTTCTTCGAAGTCCTCGAGGCTCTCTTGGATCTCTCCTCTGAGCAAATGACTCAAGAACATGCGGGGGTCGTAGCGAAGCGCCCTGTCCACATAATCCAGGGCCTCATGGTTTTTGTCCCGCTGAAAAGCCAGCTTGGCCAAGCTGAACAGAGGAAGCTGGCGGGAGGCGTAAGTTTCATCCTTGACGGCCCGCTTGAATTCCTCTTCGGCCTTGTCCAGGAAGCCCCGGGCCAAAAAAATATTGCCCAGGTTGTATCGAGCCTCGGTGAAGGCCGGGTTGATCTCGAGGCATTTCTCGAGAGCCGAGGCCGCGGCGGGCATGTCGCGCCTCATGAAATGCGCCACGCCCAGGGCGTTGTAGGCCAGGTAATATTTCGGGTCCAGGGACAGGGCCTTTTGGAAATGGGAGATAGCCTTGTTGAGGGAGGCCTCGTCGGCCGCGAAATTGTTGAGATAGATCGAGCCGAGGTTGTATTGGGCGCGCGGGTCTTTTTCGTCGCTTTTTCTAACGCCCGGCCCGGCGGCGCAGGATACGAGCAGGCATAGACCGAGGACCGCTGCGGCCCTCCCGGCCAGGGGGAGATGTCCCATTTTCCTCATTCTATTCCTCCTTCAGAGTTCTGGACATAAGCTCCCGGAGCGCATCGCGCGGGTCGGTCAACAGCGTCAACCGCAGCGCCCCGGGC
>CAZFTV010000044.1:0-5070 GCA_964521765.1 uncultured Eubacteriales bacterium | reverse complement strand
GTAGAGCACGCGGAACACCTTCTCGCCGATGGGCATCTCCACGCCCAGGCGTCGCGCCAGATCGATCGCCGACAAGCTGTTGGGCAGTCCCTCGGCCACCATGAAGGTGCCCGAGGTGACCTCGCGGAGGGAACGGCCTCGTCCCAACTCCAGCCCCAGGCTGCGGTTTCGGCTCAAATCTCCCGTGCAGGTCAGGATGAGGTCCCCCAGCCCGGCCAGGCCGGAAAACGTCTCCTGGCGCGCTCCGCAGCGCAGGCCCAAACGGGCGGTCTCCGCCAGGCCTCGTGTGATCAATGCGGCGCGAGCATTATAACCGTAACCCAGGGAATCGGAGATTCCTGCGGCGATGGCGATGATATTTTTAACCGCGCCGGCGATTTCCACGCCGATGAGGTCGGGGCAGGTGTAGACTCTGAAAGACGGGCCGGAGACCAGACGCTGCACCGAGATGGCAACTTCGGCACAGGATCCGGCCGCGACCACTGCCGTTGGATGGCCGGCAGCCACCTCGCGGGCAAAACTGGGACCCGAGAGGGCGGCCATCGCAGGATCATCCCCGCGGCAGAAAACCTCCTCCATGACCTGGCTCATCCGCAGGTGAGACCCTTCCTCGATCCCTTTGGCCAGGCTGACGACGATCTGTTCGTTCCTGAGAAAGGGCTTCAGTTCAAGACAAATCGTCCGGAAGTAGGGGGAGGGGACGGCGATGAATACGAAACCGCACTCCTGAAGGGCGTCATCGAAACCGCGGTGAAAAGAGACTCCGGCGGGCAGGCGGAAGCCGGGCAGGAAGGTGTCGTTGACCCGTTGGCGCTTCAGGGCCTGATGGATTTCGGGCTCGCGCACCCAGAGGCGGACGGCCTGGCCCTGCCGGGCCATCAGCAGAGAGAATGCCGTGCCCCAGCTTCCCGCGCCGATGACGGCGATGCTCAATCTTCCGCCTCCACTGTTCTGCGGCCGAGCCGCCGCTCTTGGCCTAATGAAAGCCCGCGGATGTTTTCTTTATGACGGATGACGACGATGATGAGAATCGCCCCCCACCAAGCCCAGGTCAAGATGCCGTCCGATGCACTGAGAGCGAGACGGAGAAAAGGGAAGAGCGCTACGGCGAGCAGGGAGCCCAACGATACGAAACGGGTCAAGGCGATAGCCGCAACGAATACGGCCAAGCTGAGAAGAAAGGGGATAAGGCCCAGGGCCAGGAAGGCGCCCAGAGAAGCCGCCACCCCCTTTCCGCCCCGGAAACGAAGCGTGACGGGGTAGCAATGGCCTAAGACCGCGGCCAGCGAGGCGGTCATCGGAATGAGCGGCTGCTCCGGAAACCAGTGCCGCCCCAGTATCAGGGGCAGAAAGCCCTTGGAAAGGTCCGCGAACACGACTGGAAGGGCCGCGGCCCACCCCGCCGTGCGCAAGACGTTCGTCGCCCCCGTGCTGCGGCTTCCCATGCCCCTGATATCCTGTTTTTTTTTAAAGCGGACGAGCAGGTAGCCGAAGGGCAGAGCCCCATAAAGATAGGCGGCCAGGCAGAACAGGATGCTCATTTCAGGGGGAAGCGCTCCAGGACGGCATAGACGGCGCCCGAGGGCTGAAGCCTGCTCTCAAAGAAAGTGATTTCCCCGGCCGCCATGCGGCCGAAGGTCGCGGCCGCGTTCTCTTTGAGCCGGTCGAGAAGGGCGTCCATGTTCGAGGCGGCCTTCACCCGGCCCAGAGTGAGATGGGGGTGAAAAGGCCTGGATTCCTCAGGAAAACCCTCGGCCGCCAACGCCCGCTCAAGGTCCTTGTAAAGGGCTCCCAGTTCCTGGCCGGATTCCACTCCCGTCCATATCACGCGCGGCCGTCGGGAGGGCGCTGGAAACCAGCCCGTCCCGGAGACCGTTAAGGAAACAGGCCCGTGCTGCGACGAAACCCCTCTTAGGGCCGCGGCAACCCTCGCGGCCCTGTCCTCGGAGATCTCGCCCAGAAATTTCAGCGTCAGATGCATCCCCTCGGGCCTCACCCAGCGGATGTCCCTGGTCAGCGGAGCAAGGCTCCGGACCAAGCGGTCGAGACCGGCCTTGATTTCCGGTGTGAGCTCGAGGGCGATAAACGTTCTCATGGTCGAATCTTCAGCAGGCGCCGGCGGAGCATGTCCAGCGCTTTCTGACTGGACTGGAATTTGACCTGGTCCCGGTTTCCGAGGAACTGATTCTTCACCGCTTCGACGCCATTTTCCCATGCCAGGGCGGTGTAGACAAGACCCACGGGCTTGTCCGGAGTGCCGCCCGAAGGGCCGGCGATGCCCGTGACGGCCAGACCGAAATCCGCCCCGGCCGCAAGCCGGATTCCGGCGGCCATGGACTCGGCCGCGCGGGCGCTGACGGCTCCGGATTCGACGAGGACTTCGCATGGAACCGCAAGCCACTCTTCCTTGGCCCGGTTGGAGTAAGCCGTCATTCCCCCGATGAAGGACTCGGAGATTCCCGGGACATTCGTCAAACGGTGGCTGATCAGGCCGCCCGTGCACGACTCGGCGCAGGCCAGAGTGGCTTTCCTGGAACGGAGGAGGCTCCCCACGACCTCTTCAAGGCTTTCGCCTCCGACAGAGAAGACATTCTCTCCGAGCCTGGCAAGCAACGCGGTTTCGAGCGGCCTCAGAAGAGACTCGGCTTCCTGCCGGCCGGCGGACGATAAGCTCCTGAGATGGATTTCGATCTGACCGGGTTTGGCCAGGGTGGTCACCTCCAGCGCCGGGTCGACGGGATAGAGACCCGCCATCAGGTCTTCCACGGCGGATTCCGTCAATCCCGATATTTTCAGCGTTTTGTGGAAAAGATATCCCCTGCGGAATGGTTCGAGACGGGGAAGGACATGAACATCGAACATGGGTTCGAGCTCATGGGGAGGGCCGGGGAAAAAAATGATGCTCTTTCCGTTCCACTCAAGCCACTGGCCGGGCGCTGTCCCGAATTCATTCGTCAAGACCTCGGCGCCTTCGAGGACGTCTCCTTGCTTTCGGTTGGAGGCGGGCATGGGCAGGCCTCGCCGTTTGAACCGATCCTCAATCCGCCTCAGGATTTCAGGAACAGAAATGAGCTTTCGGCCGAAAGCCCGCGACGCCGCTTCACGGGTTCTATCATCCGCCGTGGGCCCCAGGCCGCCTATGACCAGGATGAGGTCGGCCAGGCGGGAAGCCTCCTCCAGCCGGAGGACAAGGTCATCCTCATCGTCCCCGACAACCGTCTTGAACGAAACCTCGAGCCCGAGGGAATTCAGCCGCCCGGCGAGAAACAGGGAATTCGTGTCCAGGAAAAAAGGGGTGAGGAGCTCGGAGCCGACGGCCAGAATCTCAACACGTTTCATGCGGGGCTAGGCTCCCCCGATCAGGAGAAAAGCCTGAAGGACAAGCCGGGCATACACCGCCGCGCCGAGGTCGTCGGCCACGATGCCCCAGCCGCCGGGCAGAAGCTCCAGCCTCCGGATGGGAAAAGGCTTCAGCACGTCAAAGAGGCGGAAAAGGATGAACCCGATTCCCACGGAAACCCAATCTGCGGGCACGAGGAAAAGCGCGGCCAGCTGGCCGGCGGATTCGTCGATGACCACTCGGCGGGGGTCTTTTTGCCCGAGCTCCCGGGAATAAGAAGCGGAGGCGGGGACGCCGATCAGAGCCGCGGCCGTGATGAGCAGGGCCAACGCCGTCCAGGACAGCTTGAAGAGGAAAAACTTGTAGAGAAGGGCCGTCACCAGGCTGGCGGCCGTGCCGGGCGCCAGCGGAACAAAGCCAAGTCCGAAAAAAGTGGAAAAGATGCGGGCGGCGAGTCTCAT
The DNA here is from genome assembly GCA_964521765.1 of uncultured Eubacteriales bacterium. GTDB lineage: Bacteria > Acidobacteriota > Aminicenantia > Aminicenantales > JAFGAV01 > JAFGAV01. The sequence goes on along the minus strand of CAZFTV010000044.1, from coordinate 1,269 downwards.
TCCCTCAAACGTCCGCGCAAATCATACACGCCGGCCCCGGTGATTTCAACCTGACGGACGGCGTGAAGCGCCTCAGCCGGGTTGCCTCCGGTCCGGAGCCGAATGACTCCATCCACTTCCGGCGCCTGGAAATGCCCCCGGCCGATGAGGACCGGCGAGGCCCCGCCGAGCGCTTTTTCAACCAGCACCTCCAGGCGCCGGCCGACGTAGCCGCGGTTTTTCTCCAGGGAGATCGCCTGTTGAATGGACATGAGTTCTCCGCGCCGACTGGTCTTCTCCTCTTCGGAGACGGGATCGCCCAGGGCGAAGGCCGGCGTCCCTTCCTCTGCGGAATAGGTGAAAACGCCCAGGTGGTCGAACCGCGCCTGCCGCACGAATGACTTGAGGCTCTCGAATTCGCGATTGCCTTCTCCGGGAAAGCCGACGATGAGCGAAGTTCTGAAAGCCGCGTCGGGGAGCGCGTCTCGGATCCTGGCGAGCAGCCGAAGCGCCCGCTGGCCGTCGATCCCCCTCTTCATGGCCTTCAGAATGCTCGGCGCGGAATGCTGAAAAGGAAGGTCGAAATACGCGCAGACCTTGGGCGAGCCCATGGCCTCCAGGATTTCCCGGCTGACTTCTCCCGGATAGAGATACAGAACCCTGATCCAGGCCGGCTCGGGCAGAGCCGACAGGGCATCCAGCAGGCGGGCCAGTCCGTGAGCCAGGCCGAGATCTCGGCCGTAGAACGACGAATCCTGGGAGACGAGGATGATTTCGCGCGCGCCCTGCGCCGCGATACGACGAGCTTCCCGGACGATGGACGACAGGGAGCGGGAGCGGTAGCGTCCCTTGATGGCCGGTATGGCGCAGAACGAGCAGCCATGCGAACATCCCTCCGAGATCTTGATGTAGGCCCAGGACGGCGGGGTGGAAAGGAGGCGAGGAGTCCCATGGGAACAGAGAAAGGTTCTCGGGCCGGGCTGCGGGACGTCTCCCGCGACGGCGCGGTCGATGCGGTCGAAGGACCTCACTCCCAGCCAGCCGTCCACTCCGGGATATCGCCTTTCCAGGGCGGGGCGGGAGCGCTCGACGTAACAGCCCGTGACCAGGACCCTGAGTCCGGAATTCCTTCGTTTGAGCTTCAGGGCGCGGCGGATGGCCCGCTCCGCCTCGTCACGGGCTGGCTTGATGAACCCGCAGGTGTTGACGATGAGGATCTCCGCCTTTTCCCCGGCCGCGGTGATGCGGTGTCCGGCCCGGTGCAGGACGCCCAGCATGACCTCGCTGTCC